>DAINCG010000001.1:0-7700 GCA_036732525.1 Pseudomonadota bacterium
CATTGCCGCCGCCGATCCAGCCCTTCTCGACCACCGCGACGTTGGCGACGCCGTGCAGTTTGGCGAGATAATAGGCCGTGGCGAGGCCGTGCGCGCCGCCGCCGACGATGATCACGTCGTAGCGGGGCTTCGGTTCCGGCCGACGGCGCCACGGCCGCCAGCCGGCGTTGCCGCCAAGCGCCTCGCGAACGACCCGCCAGCCGGAGAACCGATCGCTCACCTCAACGGTAGACCAGGGTCGGCAGGTAAAGCGCCAGGTCCGGCACGGCCATCAGGATGAACACCAGCGCGATCATCGCGATCACGAAGGGGATCGAGCCGATGGCGACGTCGTTGAACTTGCCCTGCCCGTCGCGCACGCCGTGCACGACATAGAGATTGACGCCGATCGGCGGCGTGATCAGCGCGGCCTCCATCAGGACCGTCACCAGAATGCCGAACCAGACCGGGTCGTAGCCAAGGCCGGCGACGATCGGGAACACGATCGGCACCGTCGTCAGCATCATGGAGAGCGTCTCCATGAACATGCCGAGGATCAGGTAGAAGCCGACGATGATCAGCAGCGTCTCCGTCGGCGTCAGACCCAGGGCGGCGATGAAGTCGATGATCGCCTTGGTGACGCCCATGAAGCCCAACACGAAGTTCAGGAAGACCGCGGCCAGGATGATCAGCATGATCATCGCGGTCGATCGCATGGTGCCCTGGAACGCTTCGACGAACATCTTGGCGGGCAGCGCGCCGTTCGCGACGCCGAAGCCGATCGCGGCCAGCATGATCGCGGTCGCGACGAAAATGCGATAGTCGGCGGGCAGGATGTCGACCGAAACGACGATGGCTTCAAGGGCGATAAAGCCCGCCAGGAACGCCCAGAAGCGGACGCCGCCCGTGCGGTGCCAGGCCGCGAGGACGATCGCGAAGACGACGCCGACCGAGGCCGCTTCCGTCGGTGTGGCGATGCCGGCGTAGATCGAGCCGACGACGACGACGAACAGCAGGATCGGCGGGAGCAGGTCGGGCAGGACCTGGATGCGCTCCGCCCAGCTCGTATGCACCGGCTCGCCGCCCCATTTCGGCCGCCAGAGGCAGCAGGCGATAATGAAGGCCATGAAGATGCCGGAGAGCAACAGGCCCGGCAGGATGCCGGCGAGGTAGAGTTCCGGCACGGAGGTTTCGGTGATCAGGCCGTAGATGATCAGGTTGATCGACGGCGGGATGAGAATGCCGAGCGTGCCGCCGGCGGCGAGCGTGCCGAGGAAGAGCCGCTCGTTGTAGCCGCGCTTCTCGATCTCCGGGATCGCGACCGTGCCGACGGTCGCCGCCGTCGCGACGCTGGAGCCGGAGGAGGCGGCGAAGATGGCGCAGGAGCCGATATTGGCGTGCATCAGGCCGCCCGGCAGCCAGGACAGCCACTGGATGACGGCGTTGTACATGCGCTGGGCGATGCCGGCGCGCAGCATGATCTCGCCGAGCAGGATGAACATCGGGACGGCGACAAGGATGAATTCCTTGGACTTGTCCCAGACGAACTCGCCGAGCGCATTCTTGAGGCCGCCCGAGAAATAGAGCTGGTCGAGCGACAGCGAAAGCATGCCGAGCACCGCCGCGACCGGGATCGCGGCGAAGACGAGGATCAGGAGGATCGCGAGGGTCCAGAACGCAGCCATCTCAGGCGCCTCCCCGCCCGATGCCGATGCCGCGCATCTCTTCCTCGACCTCTTCGTCGACCGTCAGCACGCCGGCGACGGCGTGGACCGAGAGGATGTCGCCGACGACCAGCTTGGCGATGCTGAAGGCAGCGACGAAGATCAGCGTCACCATGAACAGTACGAGCCCGGCCGCCCAAAAGAGCTGCGGGATCCAAAGCGGCGTGGCGAGCGTCGTGATCGCGACCGAGTCCTGCGCCCAGCTCTCGAGGAAGACGTTGACCGAAAGGCGCGTCTGGATGCCCATGTAGATCAGCAGCAGCACGACGCCCACGACGTCCAGCACGGCCTTCGTCCAGAGCGGGAAGAGATTGTAGATCGCGTCGATGCGAACGTTCGAGCGATGCAGCAGGGCGTAACTGTAGGCCCAGGTCGTGCCGGCCGCGAAGACGTAGCCCGATATCTCGTCGGACCCGCTGACCGTCAGGCCGAGGAACTTTCGGCACAGCACGTCGACCGTCACCAGCGCCGCCGCGGCGAGCAACGCCAGCCCGGCGACGAACACGGCGCGGCGGGCGATCGCTTCAAGCGTCGCCAAACCCCGTTGCCACATGTGGCCCTCTTAGTGTTTAAGCGGCGCTGACGGCGCCGCGCGTCGTCGAAACGGAAGACGGCGGCGCCCGGGACTCTGTCCGGACGCCGCCGCTTGGCCGATAGCCGTCCCGCTTAGAGCGGAACCTTCACGCCGGTGATGTCGCTCAGAAGCTCGTTCCAGCGCATCGCGCATTCCTTGCCGCACCGCTCCGACCAACGCTTCAGCGTGTAGTTCTCGACGATGGACTTCAGCATCGCCTCGTCCTCGGCGGAGGGCTCGATCGGCACCATGCCGGCCGGGTCGCCGCGCTCACAGGGCCCGGCGGCGTTGCAGTCCATGCCGGCCTGGTCCTCGGCCGCGGTGGCTTCCCACATCTGGTCTTCCAGAATGTTGGCTTGCTCGCTGATGACCTTCTGGGTGTCGGCGTTCAGGGACTTCCAGGTGTTCTGGTTCATCGCCATGACGGTCGCCGCATAGCCCAGGCGCACGCGGATGTTGTGCGTCACGACCTGGCCCCACTTGGCGCTGTAGGCCGGCATGGTGCCGGTGGTGCCGCAGTCGGCGACGCCGCGCTGCAGGGCGGGCACGACTTCGGCGAAGGCGATCGTGACGGCGCTGGCGCCGAGGCCCTCAATGAAGTCGCCGAGCGTGGTCGAATAGGTGCGGATCTTCTTGCCGGCCAAGTCCTTCAGGCTGACGTTGGTGACGCTCTTGTCGCCGAGATTGCACCAGATCTGCTGGCTCGGGAACGCGTAGACCATCATGACGGTCGCGTTATACTTGTCCTGCAGTTCCTGCTCGATGACCGGGCGGTAGGCCGACATCACCTTGCGGTAGGTGTCCATGTCCTGGACGACGCCGGCGAGATCGGCGCCTTCGATCGCCGGCGAATCGGACGCGGTATAGGACGTCAGCGCATGCGCGGCGTCGAACACGCCGAGCTTCAGCTGGCGCATGATCTCGAAGCCGGAGAGACCGAGCTCGGTATAGGGCTTCGCATTGGCGGTCAGTTTGCCGCCGGACGCTTCCGGCAGCATCTTGTTCCAGAAGCGGCTTTCATGGTCCTGCCACTGGGACAGGAAGCCCCAGGTGCCGACGACGCGGAATTCCTTCTCCTGAACCTCCGCGGCGGCGGGGACGGCTGCGCCCGCCAGGCCGGCCAGGACCGCCCCGGCCAGCGCCAGTTTCAAGCTTTTCATCTGATGAACCTCCCGTTCTTTTGAATTCGGCCACGACTGGGCCGGTCGGAAAAACGCGTCCCCCAAACGCTCGGTTAAGCGGACCAGCGCATGCTGACCGCGTCGCTCGCCTCGTCGCCGATCAGCATGGCGCCGGGCGTGTGCGTGATGCAGATGGGCGGCCGGGCGTTGCGCAGCACCAACTGCGGCGTGACCCCGCACGCCCAGAAGACCGGAATCTCGCCCGGTCGGATTTCGACCGCGTCGCCCCAGTCCGGCTTGTCGAGATCGGCGATGCCGATCGCCGCCGGGTCGCCCAGGTGCACCGGCGCGCCATGCGCCGCCCGGAAGCGCGACGTGATCTCGACTGCCCTCAGCGCGTCCGCCGGCGTCATCGGCCGCATCGAGACGACGGTGCCGCCCGAAAATGGTCCGACCGGCCGGCAGGCGATGTTCGAGGCGTACATCGGCGGCGTCACGTCCATCTCCAGATGGCGGAGGCCGATGCCGGCTTTCAGCAGCGCGTCCTCGAAGCTGAAGGAACAGCCGAGCACGAAACCCACGAAGTCGTCGCGCCAGAGCGCGCGGAGATCCGTCGCCTGCTCCGCCAGCTCGCCGTCGCGATAGATGTTGTAGGAGGGCGCGTCGGTGCGGATGTCCACGTCGGCGCCCATGTCTGGCAGCATCGGATCGCCCGGCGCGGTCATCGCCACGACGGGGCACGGCTTCGGATTGCGGTGGCAGAAGATCGCGAAGTCGAGCGCGTAGTCTTTCGGCAGGATCGCCAGATTGCCCTGCAGCCGTCCCATCGCCAGGCCGCCAGTGCAGCCGGTGTGCACGCCGGCGCGGATCAGGCGTCGCGCGGCGAGGGGAGAAATCGTCGGGTCGTCGCCCGCGTCGCGGGGCATCGATATTGGCTTGGCGACGTTCATGCGGCTCCCGTATGCTGCCCTGTGAAACGAAGGCGCGATATTGCCGTTTCCCATACGGCGGCGCAACAGAGTTTCCAGGATTCCTTTGCATTCGGAGCGAGTTTATGGGTGAGCGGATCGGGTTTGTCGGCGTCGGCGCGATGGGTTGGCCGATGTCGCGGCGGCTGGTTGAAGCGGGGCATGAGGTGGTGGCGTTCGACCCGAACGCCGACGCGCTCGCGAAGCTGGTCGCCGTCGGCGCGAAGCCGGCCGACAGTGTGAAGGCGGTCGCGGACGCCGTCGAGACCGTCTTCGTCAGCCTGCCGACGCCGCCGATCGTGAAGGCGGTCGCGGAAGAGGCGGCCGAGGGCAAGGCGATCAAGCTCTTCGTCGACCTCTCGACCACCGGCCCGCGCGCCGCCCAGGACATCGGCGCCATGCTGAACGCCAAGGGCGTCGACATGCTGGACTCGCCGGTTTCCGGCGGCGTCGGCGGCGCGGAGAAGGGCACGCTCGCCGTCATGGTCTCCGGCAAGGAGGCGCATTTCGACCGCTGGCGCCCGGTGATCGAGATCATCGGCAAGAACGCCTTCTTCGTCGGCGAAGGCCAGGGCCAGGGCCAGATGATGAAGCTGATCAACAACATGCTCTCGGCGACGGCGATGGTCGCGAGCGCGGAGGCGTTCGCATTGGGCGCCAAGGCCGGCCTCGATCCGGACATCATGGTGAACGTCATCAACGCGGGTTCGGGCGCCAACACGGCCGTCCGCGACAAGTTCCCGAAGTCGATCCTGACCCGGACCTTCGACTACGGCTTCCGGACGGAGCTGATGTACAAGGACGTCCGCCTCTGCCTCGAGGAGGCGGAAGCCATGGGCACGCCGATGTGGGTCGGCCAGCCGGTCAAACAGTGGTGGTCGCTGGCGCTGGCGCGCGGCGGCGTGGAGGAGGATTTCTCCAACATCATGCGCTACGTCGAAGAGCAGGCCGGCGTCGTCGTCCGCGGCCGCAAGAACGACCCGAAGCCGTAGGGCGGGCGGAGGCCCTTATTCCGGCAGCGGATGGGCGTCGAGGTGCGGCTGGTAGCTCGCCTCGACGTCGATGCCGAGGGAGGCGAGCAGGCGGACGACGCCGCAGTAGAAGGCGATCACGATGACGAGTTCGACCATCAGTTCGTGATCCAGGTCGGCGGCGATCGCCTTGTAGGTGGCCTCCGACATCGCCCCGTCTTCGGCCATCTCCCGCGCGCCTTTCAGGACACCCTTCGTGAGGTCCGGTAGGTCCGACGGCTGCCCCGCCGTCTCCAGCTTGACCGCCTCGATCTCGGCGTCGTTCAGGCCGAAGTCCTTGCCGATCTTGACGTGGTGCGACCACTCGTAGGGGCTCTTCGCGAGCCAGCCGACCTGCAGGATCGCGAGTTCGCGAAGCTTCGGGTCGAGCTTCGCGCCATAGCGGATCCAGGAGCCGACCTCGCCGAAAGCGCGCGCGCCCGGGACCGAATGCGCCAGCGCCCGGTGCAGGTTGATCGGCCGCTTGAGGACGCTCTTGTCCTCGTCCGCCAGGTCCTTTTCGTCGAGATAGGGTACGCGGGCCATTACGCCGTCTCCGCCAGATAGGCCGCGGCGGCGTCGAGGGCGCCCTTGCCGTGCGGCACGTTCAGAGTTTTCAGCGCGAGGTCGATCCCGCCGAGCGCGCCCAGGATCATCGCTTCGTTGAGATCGCCCATATGGCCGATCCGGAAGGCCTTGCCCATGAGCTGGGCGAGGCCGCCGCCCAGGCTGACGTTGAACCGCTCCCGCGCCGTCTGACGGATCAAGTTCATGTCCGTGTCGCCGAGCTGGCGGACGCAGGTAATCGAGTTGGAGCGCGCGGCCGGGTCGGTCACGTTGAACTCGAAGGCCCCGCCCTCGGCCCAGACGCCGACGGCGCGCCGCGTCGCCTCGCCGAGCCGCGCATGCCGGGCGACGATGTTGTCCATGCCTTCCTTGCGGATGCGCTCCATCGTCTCCATCAGGCCCCAGACCATGTGCATCGGCGCGGTGCCGCAGAAGCGCCGATAGGTCTCCATCGCCATGCGGGTTTCCCAGGACCAGTATTCCCGGTGGCCGGTGACCTTCTTCGATGCTTCCATCGCCTTCGGCCCCGCCGCCGTGAAGGAGACGCCGATCGGCATCATCAGGCCCTTCTGGGAGGCGGCGATGACGCAGTCGACCCCCATCTCGTCCGTCTGCAGCTCATGGCAGGCGAAGGCGTCGACGATCAGAAGCCCCGGATGGCCGACGGCGTCGATCGCCTGGCGGATCGCGCGAACGTCGCTGACGGCGCCCGTGCCGGTCTCGACATGCACCACCAGGACCGCCTTGATCTTGCGGTCGACGTCCCGGCGGAGCGCATCCTCCACCTTCTGCGGGTCGATCGCGCTTCGCCAGTCGGTCGGGATGCGCTCGGAGGTGATCTCGAACTTCTCGATCATCTCCTGCCAGACGTAAGAGAAGCGGCCGGTGTCGGGCATGAGCACGTGGTCGCCCGGCGAGAGCAGATTGACGATCGAGGCTTCCCAGGCGCCGTGGCCGTTGGCGATATAGGCGAAGACTTCGCCCTTGGTGCCGAACAGGTCCTTCAACTCCGCGAACATGCGGGTCATCGTCTCGATGAACTCGGGCGTGGAGAAATCCTCCGCCGGCCGGTGCATCGCGTTCAGAATGTCGTCGGGAATGTTCGTCGGACCGGGCGTCTGCAAGAACATGCGGCCGGGCATGGGCGTCGTCTCTCTCACATGAAACGAGGGGCGACGCGAACGCCGCCCCCCGCAGGTATTTCAATCGGTTCGGTTCAGGTGCGCAAGCGTCGCCACCAGCCGGTGCGCGGCGGCCCCTGCGGTTCTTCGGGTTCGGGTTCGGGCTGCGGCTCGGGCTCCGGCTCCGCTTCGGTCTCCGCGGTCGCGGCCGTCTCCTGTTCGCTGTCCGCCGCGACGGCTTCGGGTTCGGAGGCCTCAGCGTCCGCTTCGGAAGGCGCGTCAGCTTCGGGCCGCGCCTTCCTCGGGCTTCGGTTCGGCCGCGTCGCCGCCGTCGATCGCCGCTTCGGGCGCGGTCGCGACGGCTTCGGACGTCACGTCCGCCGGGGCCGGGGACTGGTCCTCGGGTTGATCGTCGGAGGTTGCGTCCTTCGCGACAGCGTCCGTCGTCTCTCCGGCTTCGGCCTCTCCGGTCTCTTCTGCGCCGGCCTCCTCCGCGCCGCCCTGTTCCGACTCGGTCTGATCCGCGTCGGACCGGCGTCCACGGCGGCGGCGGCGCCGGCGGCGGCCGCTCTTCTCCTCGCCGTCGTCGTCCGATGCGGCCTCTGGCGCGGTCTCTGGGGCGGTCTCGGCCTCCTC
>DAINCG010000001.1:7762-15405 GCA_036732525.1 Pseudomonadota bacterium
GGCGGCGACGGCGGCCGCCGTCCTCGTCGTTGTCGTCGCGGGCGGAGTCCGCGTCCGGCGCCTCGGCGGCCGCGCGATCGTCCTCGTCCTCGTCGCGCTGGCGGGATCGGCCGCGGCGTCCGCCGCGCTCTTTCCGCTCGCCGTCGCCGCGATCCTTGCGCTCGCTGTCGCCGCGGCCCTTGCGTTCGCCGCGCTGCCCGTCGCCGCGCTGCCCGTCGCCGCGCTGCCCGTCGCCGCGTTGATTGTCGCCGCGCTGGCCGTCGCCGCGCTGCCCATCGCCACGTTGGCCGTCGCCGCCGGCTTCGCCTTCGGTGATGACCTCGGCGGTGCGTTCATGGGCCGCCATGGCGTCGTCGCGGGTGAACACGATGCGGACGCCGTAGCCGTCTTCGATCCGCTGAATCGCGTCCCGCTTGTGGTTCATGATGTAGACGATCGCGTCCGTCGCCGCCGTGACACTGATCTCGGCGCCTTCGCCCGCATTGGTCGCGACGTCCTCTGCGGCCCTCAGCAGGCCGAGCGCATTGGATTCGACGCTGCGCACCCGGCCGAGGCCGGCGCAGTGCGGGCATTCGTGGAAGCTCGTCTCGAACATCGACGGCCGGAGCCGCTGGCGCGACAGCTCGACCAGGCCGAGCGAACTCATCCGGCCGACATGGACGCGGGCCCGGTCGGTCTTCAGCGCATCCTTCAGCTTGCGCTCGACCGCCTGGTTGTTGCGCCGCTCCTCCATGTCGATGAAGTCGATGACGACGATGCCGGCGAGCTCGCGCAGCCGCAGCTGGCGCGCGGCTTCCACCGCGGCTTCGAGGTTGGTCTTGAGCGCCGTCTCCTCGATGTTGCGCTCGCGGGTCGAACGGCCCGAGTTCACGTCGATCGCGACCAGCGCTTCCGTCTGGTTGATCACGAGGTAGCCGCCGGAGGGCAGCCGTACGACCGGATTGAACAGGCTTTCCAGCCGGCCCTCGATCTTGCGCGCCTGGAAAAGCGGAGTGGATTCCTTATAGGGCTGCACCCGCTTGGCGTGGCTCGGCATCAGCGAGCGCATGAAGTGCTTGGCTTCACGATAGGCCGCGTCGCCTTCGACCAGCACCTCGTCGACGTCGCGGGCGTAGAGGTCGCGGATCGCCCGTTTGACCAGACTCGCTTCCTCGTAGATCAGCGCGGGCGCGATCGCCTGGAAGGTCCGCTCGCGGATCTCCTCCCACAGGCGCAGCAGGAATTCGTGGTCGCGCTTGATCTCGGCCTTGGTGCGCTGAACGCCGGCGGTGCGGACGATCACGGCCATGCCGTCCGGCAGGTCGAGATCGGAAATCAGACCCTTCAGGCGCTTCCGGTCCTTGGCGTCCGTGATCTTGCGGGAGATGCCGCCGCCCTTGCCGGTGTTCGGCATCAGCACGCAGTAGCGGCCGGCGAGCGAAATGTAGGTCGTCATCGCGGCGCCCTTGCCGCCGCGCTCTTCCTTGGAGACCTGGACCAGCATGATCTGGCCGCGCTTGACGACCTCCTGGATCTTGTACTGACGGCGCGGCTCGGACCGACGCCGCTGCCGGCGGCGGGGCTTCTGTTCGGCCGCCGGCGCGTCCTCGCCGTCGTCGTCGTCCGAGGTATCGGCGGCGTCCGCCTGCGCCTCTTCGGCCTCGGCGCCGGCCTCTTCGTCATCGTCGTCGGCTTCGGCGGCGGATGCTTCCGCGTCCTCGACGTCGTCCGATGCGGCCGAGGCTTCGGATTCGCCCGGCTCGTCCGACGCGGCGGACGCGTCCTGATCCTCGACGTTCGTCTCGTCGTCGGCGTCGTCGTCATCGCTGCGGTTGCGCGGCGCGCGGGGCTCGTCCGGTTCGTCGTCGTCATCGACGTCCAGGCGGTCGGCTCGGTCGGCCGCCGCGGCGGCGGCGAGCGCTTCGCGGTCCGCGACGGGAATGCGGTAGTAGTCGGGGTGGATTTCGTTGAACGGCAGGAAGCCGTGGCGATTGCCGCCGTAGCTGACGAACGCCGCCTGGAGCGACGGCTCGACGCGCGTTACCTTGGCGAGATAGATATTGCCTTTGAGCGTCCTGAGCGACGCGCTTTCGAAATCAAACTCTTCAAGGCCGTTCTGGCCGACGACGACGACGCGCGTTTCTTCGCTGTGCGCCGCATCGATCAACATCGATTTGGACATTTGGGCTGGTCTCCGGGGCGGCGCCGGCGCGGCCCCCAGGGACGTCGCGCGCGCGCGCCCCGCCGCCGGTCGCGCGCAACGGGGCGCGTCGGGCGGGGGAGGGCGGATATGTGTCGATCGCGACGTTCATACAGGAACCGGGCAAGCGCCAATGGGATTGCGACAAAAACTGGAATCGGCCGGGGACGCTCTGCTCCTAAACAGACATGTCGCTTATCCGGCCGTTTTCGGCAGCGCGCCCGCGCTAGAAAGCAAGCAGGGCGGCGCGTCGAAACGTGACTCCGACCACGCTTGTAGAGCGGTAAGCGCCGCGGAACAACTAAAATCCGCCTTGGCGCGCATCTTTACCTTGCGTTAGGCGTGGGCGTGATGCATTGTGAGCTTGCTGCAACAAACTGGCGAAGCACGTTGATGCGGCTAGCTTTCTTGATAATCGTACTGATCGCGACCCAGATCACGACCTTGGGCGGGTCCGCATTTGCGGACGTCATCGGCGTGCGCGCTGCGGGCCGCGCCGACGGCGCGCGCCTCGTCGTCGACCTTGCGAAAGAGACGGCGTATCGCGCATTCGCGCTCTCCAACCCGGCGCGGATCGTCATCGACCTGCCGACAACGCGATGGCGCGCCGGCG
Organism: Pseudomonadota bacterium; assembly: GCA_036732525.1. Classification (GTDB taxonomy): domain Bacteria; phylum Pseudomonadota; class Alphaproteobacteria; order Bin95; family Bin95; genus VMCJ01. The sequence continues at coordinate 10,555 of DAINCG010000001.1, forward strand.
GCCTGCCGCCCGGCGACGGCGCGGTCGCGTCGCTCAGGCATGGCCGGTTCCGGCCGGACATCTACCGTCTCGTCTTCGATCTGAAGCGCGAGGCCGCGATCGTCGACGCATCGATGATCGCCGGGACGGACGGGGCCGGCCGCCGCCTCGTCGTCGATCTTGCCTATGGCCGGGCGGCGACGAACGACCGGTTCGGCAGCCTCGATCCCGCGCCGCACGAGGCGACGCCAGCCCCGACGCCGGCACCGCGGGAACGCGTCATCGTCATCGACGCGGGCCATGGCGGCATCGATCCGGGCGCCCGCGGCGTCGGCGGCGTAATCGAAAAAGACATCAATCTTGAGGTCGCGCGCTCCGTGAAGCGGATTCTGGATGCGCGGCCGGGATATCGCGTCGTACTGACCCGCGACAGCGACATCTTCCTCAGGCTGCGCGAGCGGGTGCGGCGCGGCCGCGCCGCGAAGGCCGATCTTTTCATCTCCATCCACGCCGATTCACATCCGAACGACGAGGTGAACGGCGCGTCCCTCTACACCCTCTCCGAACAGGCTTCCGACCGTGAAGCCGCGCGCCTTGCGCAGTCGGAAAACCGCGCCGACCTGATCGGCGGCGTGCCAGTTGAGGGCGGTCCGAGCGAGGTGTTCGACATCCTCATCGATCTGGCGCAGCGCGACACCCAGAACCGCTCGTCGGCCGTCGCGGACGATCTGCTGTTCGCGCTTGCGTCGACCCAGCCGTTGCTGCGGCGGCCGAAGCGATCGGCCGGTTTCGCGGTTCTGAAGGCGCCGGACGTGCCGTCGGTGCTGATCGAACTCGGCTTCATCTCGAACCGCGCCGACGCGTCCCGGCTCGCGACGCGCGAGGGCCGCGACCATATCGCCGCCGCGATCAGCGCTGGCGTGGTCCGCTATTTCGACGGGGCGAACACCGCGCGCGTGCTCGAAGGACGCTGACGGCGCGCGCTATTCGGCCGGCAGGACGGAACGGATATAGGCGTCGATCGCCTGCATGGCGCTCTGGAACGTCTCGCCCGCAAACTGCGCGTCCGCGTCCGCGATGGTCCTGACGACGACGTTCGGGTTCTTGATCTGCGCGAAGCGCTTCGCGGTCGGTTCGGTCACGCCGTGATCAGGAAGCAGCGCCAGGGTCGGCGTCGTCACGTTGGCAAGCACGGTCGGCGTGTCGCGCTTCGGCTCGACGCCGTAATAGCTGACGATCGAGCCCTTCGTCGCCGCCACGGCGCCGCAATGCAGGAAGGGGACGTTCTCCACGATCGTGTCGGGCTCCAGGCCCGCGATCCGGGTCAGCAATGCTGCGAGGCCGTTCTGATAGCGCGCCCTGTACTCCGCGTCGGCTTCGGCCGGCGACCAGCCGAGCGGGGCGAGCAGGACCGCGGCCGCGACCTTGCGGCCGACGCCGGCGGAGAGGCTCCACGCGCTTTGTGCGCCGCCGCGGCCGACACCGGCCAGAATGACCGGCCCCAGGCCTTCGCCCAACAGCCAGTCCGTCCACGCGGCGATCTCCTTGATCGCGTCTTCGTGGCGATGCTCATGACGGGCGTTGCAGTCGAGCGGCGCCTCGCGGCCGCCGACCGCGAGGCTGAGGTTGATCGCAAGCGACGCGTCGCCCTGCTCCGCGAGCGCCGACTGCAGCCGCTCGACCAGGGGATCCTGGTAGGAGCCGAGCGTGTCGTGCACGATGAGGAAGGTTCGGAAGCCCGCGGCTTCGGGCCTGACATGCCGCGCCTTCAGATCCAGCGCGCCGAGCCGGATCGCCTCGATCACATCGATGGCGGGGCCTGCTGCGGCGCTGGCGGACACGGCGGCGAGCAGACAGGCGGCAAGCGCCGCGCGCGTCAATAGTCGCCACATCCGAGCCGGTTCGCTCCTGCTGACTTGCGAGGACGGAAGGATAGGCGGCAAAGGCTTGCCGCGCCAGTGCATTTTCCTTGAAATATCGGTGAAACAGCCTACCGGGCGCCGGCTATTTCTCCGACATTTGCCACACGCCGTCCCATTCGTCCGGGGGCGGCTGGTCGCGGTAGTAGCGGCAGCGGTTGAGGTAGACCTTGGCGGGACCGTCGCTCGGACGCAGGTCGAGCGCGCGCTCGAAGGCCCCGGCCGCCGCGTCCCACGCCCGCGCCCGGTAGGCCGAAATGCCGTCCTGGTAGGCTTCGAGCGCCCGCATCAGCCCGTCGCCCTCGATCTCCGCCAGGTGATCGAGCGCCTCGATGACCTCGACCGGCGCGCGCCGCCCCTTGACCCGGATGAAGTCGACCGGCCGCAGGAGGTGTTCGCTTTTCAGGAGGCCGGCGGTCGAGTCTGCCATCAGGATCGTCGTGCCGTAGTGTTTATTGGCGCCCTCCAGCCGCGAGGCGAGGTTCACGCTGTCGCCGATGACGGTGTATTCCAGCCGCTTCTCCGACCCGACGCTGCCGGCCAGCATCTCGCCTGTCGAGAGGCCGACGCCGATCGCAATCGCTTCCTGGCCGCGATCGGCTCGGCGGCGGTTCAGGACGGCGAGGGCGCGCTGCATTTCGACGGCGGTCAGGACGGCGTCGTCGGCATGCCGCCCGCTTTGGATCGGCGCGCCGAACACCGCCATGATCGCGTCGCCGATGTATTTGTCGAGCACGCCGCCGCGCTTGAAGATCACCTCGACCATGTCGGTGAAGTATTCGTTCAACAGCTCGACCACGTTCTTGGCGCTCATGCCTTCCGCGAGCGAGGTGAAGCGGCGGATGTCGGAAAAGAGCACGGTGGCGACGACGCTCTCGCCGCCCAGGCTCAACGTGTCCTGCTCCAGCAGGCGGTCGACCACCTCTTTCGCCATGTAGCGGGCCATGGCGCTCCTGACCCGCTTCTCGGTCGTGATGTCCTCAAACGCCAGCACGCAGCCGAGCGTCTCGCCCTCGACGCCGACCAGCGGCGAGACCGTCATGTTGACCGCCGCCTTTTCGCCGTCGGGCCGGACGAAGTCCGTATCGGCGTGATAGTCGTCCGCCCCGGTCGTGCTGACATAGTCGATGCTCTTCAGCACCCATTCGTTGCGGGAGCCGAACACCAGCTCGGCGGATCGCGGCGCATTGCCCAGGTCATCGAACTCGATGCCGAGAATGCGCTCGGCCGCCTCGTTCGCCTTCACCACGGCCCCCGAGGCGTCGAGCGTGACGACGCCGTTCGACAGCGACTTCAAGATGCCTTCGTTGTAGTTCTTGAGCTCCAGCACGTCGGAGAAGAGCTGCGCGTTCTGCAAGGCGATGGCGAGCTGGGCGGAAAAGGCCGAAACGCGCCGCTCGTCCTCCGGTCCGAAGGGGCCGCCCCGTTTGTTCAGCGCCTGCACGACGCCGACGGCCAAGCCGGCCCGGTCGAGGATCGGCGCCGCCAGGATGGAGTTGGTGTGAAAGCCGGTCTTCCGGTCGACGTCCTGGTTGAAGCGGGGGTCCGCATAGGCGTCCGGAATGTTGTCGGTCTTCCGGGTGGTGAAAGCGTCGCCCGCGATGCCGGCCGTCGTCGGGATGCGGATTTCGGCAATGTCGCCGCCGCTCGCGACGCGGGAAACCAACTCGTTCGTCGCCGGATCGTAGGCGAAGATCGTCGCCCGCTCGCAGTCCAGCAGTTCCGTCGTCGCCGCGCTGACCCGTTCGAACAGTCGGTCCAGGTCCAGTTCGGAGGACACCCATTCCGAGACTTCGAGCAGACGCGCCTCGTCGCGCTTGGCGCGATCGAGCTTTTCGTTGAGCCAGACCCGTTCCAGCGCGGCGGCCGCATGGCTCGACATGCCTGAAACGAGGTCGAGGTCGCCGCGGTCGAAGCTTCCGGCCTTCTTGTTCAGAACCTGGACGACGCCGACCGAGCGTCGGTCCGCGTTGACGACGGGCGCCGCCAGAATGGTCGTCGTCTTGTAGCCGGTCGCCTTGTCGACCGCACGATTGAAGCGAGGATCTGCATAGGCGTCGTCGATGATCTCGGCCTGGCCGGACTTGAAGACGGCCCCCGCGACGCCGCCGCCCGACGGCACGCGGATTTCGGAGACGCCCGCTCCGGTCGCGACGCGGGAGAACAGCTCGTCGCGCTCCGCATCGTGCAGGAACAACGTCGCCCGGTCCGCATCGACCGATGCGGCCACCAGGTTCACAAGGTCCGGAAGGATCGCGTCCAGGCCGCCGGGCCGATTGACCACTTCGGCGACCTCGATCAGCTTCCGGCTGCGCGCCAGTTCCGCCAGCAACGATTCTGCGAGCGCGCGGTCGCCGCCGACGATCCGCGCGACTATATCTGCGTCCGGCGCGCCGACAGCCGGTTGGGACGAATCGCTGGGCATAATTGCAGCGGCTCCAATAGGCTGGTAGGCAACAATATCGTTCGGACGCGGAAATAGCCAAGTTTTGTTGCGCTTGGCGATAGACCTTCATGCTTGCGGGAGCATGCGATGTTTTTCTGGATTGGCGCGACGCTGATCGCGTTGGCTGTGGCTGCGATCACCGCCGTCCGACTGATCCGGCGAACCGCCCGGCCGGCATGGCTGTCAGCGACCGGATTTGCGGTGGCCGCCCTCGCGGCATTCGGCGCCGCCGTCCAGGCGACGCAGGCGAGCCTGCAGACGCCGCCGCCGCCGCGCAGCGCGCCGACCGCGAGCGCGCATGGTCAGCCGGGCGCCGGCGGCGACGCCCAGAATTTCGACGCCCTGGTGTCCCGGCTCGAGGACAGCCTGAAGGCCAATCCGGACCAGCCGGAGCGCTGGGCGCTGCTCGGCCGCTCATACATGTCGCTTGGCGACGTCGAAGCGGCGCTGCGCGCGTTCGAGGAGGCGCTCGATGTCGGCATGGCGGCGCCCGGCCCGTACCTGATC
>DAINCG010000001.1:15415-17373 GCA_036732525.1 Pseudomonadota bacterium
GCGGACCGAGCCCCGCGATATCGCGCTCGTCGGGGAGTATGGCGAGGCCCTGGTCGCCGCCGGCAATGGCAAGGTCGTCGGCGAGGCGGAGGCCGCGTTCGCGGAAGTCCTGACCCAGGACCCGTCGAACCCGCGCGCACGTTTCTATCTGGCGGTCGCCCGCGCCGAGAAAGGCGACTATGCCGGCGCCAAGTCCGACCTCGAGGCCCTGCTGGCGAGTGCGCCCGAGGACGCGCCCTGGCGGGCCACAGTGTTCGAGCAGATCCAGGAGATCGAGGCCGCGATGGGCCGCGAGGCGCCGGCGCCGGGCCGACCTCCGACGGCGGCGGCGCCCCCGCCCGAACGGCCGCCGGGGCCGACGGCGGAGGACGTCCGCGCCGCCCAGGAGATGTCGCCCGACGACCGGATGGCGATGATCCGCGGCATGGTCGAAGGCCTTGCGGCGAAGCTCGACGACAATCCCGGCGACCTGCAGGGCTGGCTCAGGCTCGCCAACGCCTATCGGGTGCTGGGCGAGCCGGCGAAGGCCGTCGGCGCGCTCGAAGCCGCGCTGCGCATCCTGCCGAACGACCCTGCGCTGCTTGCCCAACTCGGCGACGCCAAGGTCGCCGCCGCGGGCGGGATCGTCGAACCCGACGCGGAGGCGATCTTCCGGAAGGCGGAATCGATCCGACCGGGCGCGCCGATCCCGCTGTGGCGGCTCGGCCAGGCTGCGAAGGCGCGCGGCGAGACGGAAGCGGCCCGCGCCATGCTGGTCGAAGCGCTCGCCAAGCTGCCGCCGGACGCGCCGGTCCGGGCGATGATTCAGCGCGATCTCGACTCGCTGTGACGACCGCCACATGGGGCGGCTGCGCGGGGCCGAAATTCGGCGATCGGCCGGGACATTTGCCTGAAAGGTCTGTAGGCTGACGCCGCGTCGCGCCGGGAGAGCCGCGGCGCGTGGATTCGAGGCCGCGCCCAGTGACCGACCGGGCCGCCACACGGAGCAGCGCTGGGGGGACCAGACCATGGCGAAAATGAAAGCATCGGACCTCTTCGTCAAATGCCTCGAAGAGGAGGGCGTGACCCACATCTTCGGCGTGCCGGGCGAAGAGAACGCCGACGTGATGATGTCGCTCAAGAAGAGCAAGCAGATCGACTTCGTGCTCTGCCGGCATGAGCAGGCGGCCGCCTTCATGGCTGACCTTTATGGCCGGCTGACCGGCAAGGCGGGCGTCTGTCTCGGCACGCTGGGGCCGGGTGCGACCAACCTCGTCACGGGCGTCGCCGACGCGAACATGGACCGCGCGCCGCTGGTCGCGATCATCGGGCAGGCCGGCACCGACCGTCTGCACAAGGAAAGCCACCAGAACATGGACTCGATCGCCATGTTCCGGCCGATCACCAAGTGGGCGCAGACCATCTACAACCCGGAAACCGTGCCGGAAGTCATCCGCAAGGCGTTCAAGGTCGCGGAGGCCGAGAAGCCGGGCGCCTGCGTCATCGAACTGCCGGAGGACATCGCCGAGCGGGAGATGGAGGCGATGGAGCCGCTGACGGTGCGCAAGACGCGCCGCCCGGCGGCCGACCACAAGGCGGTCAAGGCCGCGGTCGACATCATCGCCGAAGCGAAGAACCCCGTGATCCTGGCCGGCAACGGCGCCGTCCGGAAGCGGGCGTCGGAGCAGCTGCGCCGCCTCGCGCAGAAGACCGGCATTCCGGTGGTGAACACCTTCATGGGCAAGGGCGCCGTCTCCATGGACGACGAGCACTGCCTGTTCACCATCGGCCTGCAGGGCCGCGACCATGTCAACCTGCTGCTCGACGAGGCGGACGTGATCATCGCGGCCGGGTACGACCTTGTCGAATACGCGCCCTCTTTCTGGAACAAGGGCAAGCCGAAGAAGGTCGTGCTGATCGACTTCGAGCCCGCAGAGGTCGACGCGGCGCTTCCGGTCGAGGTCGACGTCGTCGCCGAC
>DAINCG010000001.1:17404-22438 GCA_036732525.1 Pseudomonadota bacterium
GAGGAGCTGAACAATCGCTTCGAAGGCAAGCTGCCGCTCTTCGACATCAAGAAGCATGCGAAGCTGCGCCAGAACATCATCGACGACCTGACGGCGGAGGCGGAGGACAATTCCTTCCCGATGAAGCCGCAGCGCGTCGTCAACGAAATGCGCCGGGCGCTTGGGCCGGAAGACATCATGCTGTCCGACGTCGGCGCCCACAAAATGTGGGTCTCGCGCTACTACAATTGCTACGAGCCCAATACCTGCCAGATCTCGAACGGCTTCTGCACGATGGGCTTCGCGCTGCCGGGCGCGATCGGCGCGAAGATCGCGAAGCCGGACAGCAAGGTCGGCTGCATCGCGGGCGACGCCGGTTTCCTGATGAACGTGCAGGACCTGGAGACGGCGGCGCGCCTCAAGATCCCGTTCGTCTGCGTCATTTTCTGCGACGAGGAATACGGCCTGATCAAGTGGAAGCAGCAGAACCACTTCGACGGCGACCATTTCCCGCTCGCCTTCACCAACCCCGACTTCGAGATGCTCGCGAAGGCGTTCGGCTGCTGGGGCAAGACGGTGACCAAGGGCGAGGACCTGCGCCCGATTATCCAGGAAGCCTTCGAGGTGCCGGCCCTGGTCGCGGTGCCGGTCGACTACTCGGAGAACCTGAAGCTGACCAAGCGCCTCGGCTCGATCGTCGCCACGATCTGACCGCGGGTCGCCGCCTTACTGAACGCCCTCGCGCGGCCTGCGCGGGGGCGTTCGCGCATCCGGGCGGTCGTTGCTAACCTCCTCCAACAATCGGAAGAGGACACGCCAAGTCATGCCGACGTCGCCCTGGAAATTTACAACGATCGAGCGGCGCGGGCCGGTCGCCATCGTCCGGTTCGACCGGGGGGAGGCGCTGAACGCCTTCAACGAACCCCTGGTCCGCGAACTGACCGAAGTCGCGAAAAGCTTTCACGACGACCAGGACTGCCGCGCCATCGTGCTGACCGGAGCCGCCAAGGCGTTTTCCGCCGGCGCCGACCTGAAGGAAGCCTACGGGGCGGTGGGCTTCGCCAACCAGCGTGAGCGCAGCCAACTCGGCCGTCGGCTCTGCCGCGCCTGGGAGGAGACGCCGCAGATCGTGGTCGCCGCGATCGAAGGCCTCGCGGTCGGCGCCGGCGTCGCGCTCGCGATCTCCTGCGACTGGCGGGTGATGGGCCGATCCGCCTATCTCTACGTGCCGGAGGTGAAGATTGGCCTCACTTTGCAGTGGCAGGCGATCCCGCGTCTTCTGAACCTGGTCAATCCGGCGCGGGCGAAGCGCATCGTCGTGCTCTGCGAAAAGATGCCGGCCCAGCAGGCGGCGGACTGGGGCCTCGTCGACGAACTTGCGGACGACGGCAAGGCGGTCGAAGGCGCGCTAAAGCTCGCCGAGGCGGCGGCGGCGATGCCGGGCGAGATCGTCACCATGTCGAAGGAGGCGATCAACGCGACGGCGAACGCGATGAACCACCTGGCCTCATACATGGACTCCGACGTCTCACTCCTCTGCCGCGACGCCGAGCCGGCGGCCAAGGCGCGGGAAGCCTTCCGGGCGGACCGGCGCTAAATCACGAAGATCGCCGCTTCGGAGAGCGCGGGCGCGCCGGCGAGGGTCGCGAACTGGACCTGCGCAGCCGCGCCCGTACCGTCCGGATCGTAGGAGAGCGCGCCCGTCGCGTCGTCGTAGACGATGCGATGCGCCGCCATCGTCGCCGCGGCGCCGACGACGAACTCCGCCGCCGCGAGCGCCGTCCCCGCCGGCGAGCCTGTTGTCGCGAGGGCCGTGAAGATGGCGTCGTCGAGGCCGAGCGTGTCGCTCTCCGTCGCCGAGAAGTCCATCACGCCGTCGATCACGCCGAGCGCGCTGGTGAAGTTGAACCTGTCCGCGCCGCCCTGCCCGAACAGCGTGTCGCCCGCGGCGCCGCCATCGATGACGTCGTCGCCGCTGCCGCCGCGCAGCTGGTCGTCGCCGGCGAGGCCCATGAGCACATTGGCGGCCGAGTTGCCGGCCAGATAGTCGTTGTGCTGGCTGCCTGTCAGGTTCTCGATGCTCGTATAGCTGTCTCCCGCCGCGTCGCCGTTCGCCGCCGTGCCGGCGAAGAGGCGCACGTCGACGCCGGCGGCGCTGAACTCGTAACAGAGGGTGTCGGAGCCGGGACCGCCTTCCAGGATGTCGCCGCCGGCGCCGCCTTCCAGCAGGTCGTCGTTGCTGCCGCCGATCAGGCGATCCGCGCCGTCCCGGCCGCGCAGGAAGTTGGCCGCCGAGTTGCCGGCGATATAGTCGTTCCCCGACCCGCCGAAGACGTTCTCGATGCTGGAGAAACTGTCGCCCGCCGCCTCGCCGCCGGCGGCGAAGCCGTTGAACAGGCGGATGTCGATCCCAGCCGTATCGTCGGCGTAGTTGATCAGATCGACGCCGGCGCCGCCGATCAGTTCGTCGCCGCCGGGGCCGCCGTTCAGATAGTCGTCGCCCGCGCCGCCCTCCAGGCGGTCGTCGCCGTTTTGTCCGAACAGCATGTCGTCGGCCGCCTCGCCGAAGAGCGTGTCATTGCCCGACCCGCCGCGAAGCTGGTCGTTGCCGACGCCGCCCTCGATGCGATTGCCGACGGGACTGCCGACAAGGAAGTCCATCGCCTGGCCGCCGATCAGGTTTTCCAGGTTCGCGATGACGTCGCCTGCCGCCTCGCCGCCCGATGCGGTGTTATTGAACAGGCGGACGCTGACGCCCGTCTGGTCGCCCGCATAGGACAGCGTGTCGGTGCCGCTCTCGCCGTCGATATCGTCCGCGCCCGCGCCGCCTTCGAGGAGGTCGTTGTTGGCCCCGCCGCGCAGCCGATCGTCGCCGCCGGCGCCGCGGATGCGATTGACATTGTCGTCGCCGGTCAGATCGTCGTTCCCGGCGCCGCCGGTCAGATTCTCGATGTCGATGAACGTGTCGTTGGCGGCATGGCCGCCGGCGCCGGTTCCGCTGACGAGGCTTGCCGTGACGCCGACCGTATCATCGGAGTAGGCCAGCGTGTCGTCGCCGCTGCCGCCGTCGTAGTGGTCGCGGCCGCTGGAGCCAATGAAGAGATCGTCGCCGCTGCCGCCCATCGCCGTGTCGTTGCCCGGGCCGTCCTCGATCCTGTCATTGTCGGCGCCGCCGTCGATCTCGTCATCGCCGCCGTGGCCGATCAGGCGGTCGTCGCCGTCATTGCCGCGGATAACATCGTCGCCGTCGCCGCCATTTTGTGTCTGGCCGAGCGCCGTGCCGACGCGCGTCACCGAATCCTGAGCCTTGTGGCCGTAGATCACGAAGGCGGAGCCGGAATTGCCACCCGCATAGGTCGAGCGATAGCCGCCGACCAGAAGGTCGTCGAAGCCGTCGCCGTTGATATCGCCGACTTTGCCGGAGAGGCCGCGACCGACGATATCGGCCTGCGGCCCCGCATCGACGCGAAAGCCGTCGTCGCCGTCGAGCGCGCCAAGATCGATTTCCGCTAAAAAGCCGTCCGCCTTGCCGAATACGACGTAGACGACGCCCGCATTGGTATTGCCGATCTGATCGAAGAAATGTGCGCCGACGGCCACGTCCTCGAAGCCGTCGCCATTGAGGTCGCCGGCTAGCATGGCGGAGATGCCCGTATAATCGCCGCCCCTGAGGCCATTCATGCGAAAGCCGTTGCGGCCGTCGATGTCCGCAAGCTCAATGTCGGGACGGAAGCCGGTACGTCCGAAGATCACATAGGCCGAACCGGCGCTGCTGATTCCATAAGGGTCGGCATATGGCGCCGCGACGACGATGTCGTCCAGGCCGTCGCCGTTGACGTCGCCGCCGCCGCCGCCGACCCAGCGGCCGGTCTGGTCGAAGCCGGCGGCGCCTTCGATGACGGCGCCGTTCGTGCCGCTCAGAAACTGCAGCGACACGGTGGCGACGTTCTGCCAGTCGGCCGCCGCCCGCCCGAGGACCAGATAGGCGGCGCCTTCGTTGTCGTTGTCGGTGCCCGAGTTGGGGTCTGCCAAGCGCGCGCCCACGATAACGTCGTCGTAGCCGTCGCCGTTGACATCCCCGGCTGTCGCGATGGTGTAGCCGGCCTGCTCGTTCGAATTCGACGTTCCGCCCGCGAGTATTGCGCCTTGCCCGGCGCTCAGGTCGGACAAGCGGATCAGTCCGTCGAGCAGACCGTCCTCCAGGTCCAGGATGTTCAGGTTGGCGTCGCCGCCGAAGAGGATGTAACCGGCGCCTTCGTCGCCGTCAGCAATGCCGCTGGTGGGATCGGCGTTCGGGGCGCCGATGATCACATCCGATAGTCCATCGCCGTTGAGGTCGGCGCCGGCGACGGATATCCCGGCGTCGTCGCTGCTGTTCGGACCCGCCGCGAGAATGCGCTTGCCGTTGACGCCGGACCCGAAGATCGCGGGCGTCAATCGTATCTGGCCGTCCGCCGACCCGTCGGCGGCGTCCGCGCTGGCGAGACGATCGGCGAACAATAGATAGCCAAGTCCCGTGCCGCCGTAACTCGACGCGCCGATGAAGATGTCGTCCAGACCGTCGCCGTCGACGTCGCCGACCCGCGTGACGGAGACCCCGGCAAGGGCGTTCGACTGTGCGCCTGCCAACTCGAACCCGTCGGCGCCGTCGAGCGCGCCCAGATCGACGACCGGACCGAGGCCGCCGTTCTGGCCAAATACCAGATAGGCGGCGCCGGCGTTTGGCAGGCCGCTGAAGCTGGCGGTGCGCGCGCCGATCAGCAGGTCGGGAATACCGTCGCCGTTGACGTCGCCGGCGCCCGAGACCGCGCGCGCCGTATCGAAGTTGACGCCGGCGCTGTCCAGCCGGAAGCCGTTCGCGCCGTCAAGTTCCGAAAGATTGAAGACCGGATCGAATTCAGGCATCGCGCTTCTCCTGATCAGCGTCGCCGTATTCGTGTCCGCGGACGCATGCGTCTGCGCCCTTGCCGGAGCCGCCAAGCATAAACGATCGGGAGAATGCGTCGACTCGACGGGTCTGGTTCCGCCCCGTACGACCCGCTAGCCGGCGTTGCG
>DAINCG010000001.1:22448-23410 GCA_036732525.1 Pseudomonadota bacterium
ACGGCCTTCAGGCCCGTGCCCGTCAGCACCAGCGCCACGCCGTCGTCGCCGCTGATGCGGCCGCTTTCGATCAGGCGCGTCAACCCGGCGGCGCCTGCCGCCGTCGTCGGCTCGACGAACAGGCCCTTCCAATGGATCGCGCGCATGGCGGCGACGATCTCCGGTTCGTCGACGCCGATCAGGCCGCCGCCGGTCTCGCGGCAGGCGGCGAGCACTTCCTTCAGGCGCACGGGCTTCGACGACGTGATGCCGTCGGCGATGGAGGGCTTGGGGTCGATCGCGACCGGTTCGTCGAGGCCCGCCTCCCACGCGGCGAGATAGGGGGCGGCGGCGCGGGCCTGCACGCCGTGGATCGCCGGGATCTTCTCGATCAGCCCCGCCGCCATCAGTTCCTTGAAGCCGATATGCAGGCCCATCACGTTGCCGCCCTGGCCGCAGGCGACGACGATGTGGTCGGGCAGGGCGCCCGCCGTCTGCTCCCAAAGCTCGAAGGCGAGCGTCTTCGTCCCTTCAAGAAAGAAGGGCTGGATGTTGTGCCCGGCGTAAAAGGCGGTCTCGGCGGCGGCGAGCGCGGCGTCGGCCGCGTTCTGGCGCGGACCCGGAATGGCGCGGACGTCCGCGCCCATGGCCGCCATCTGGGCGAGCTTCGCCGGCGGCGCGGCGGCGGGGGCGAAGATCGTCGCCGTCATGCCGCTGGCGGCGGCATAGGTCGCCACGCTGGAGCCGGCGTTGCCGCTGGAATCCTCCAGGACCGCCATGACGCCACGGCCCTTCAGGTAGGCCATCATCACCGCGACGCCCCGGTCCTTGAAGGAGCCGGACGGCATCAGGTGGTCGCATTTGTAGAGGACCGGCCGGCCAGCCCATTCGCCGGAGAGAAGCGGCGTCCAGCCCTCGCCAAGCGAAAGCGGCGGCGCGTCGATGCGCAGCATCGCCCGGTAACGCCAGAGCGAGGCGTCGTC
>DAINCG010000001.1:23420-26835 GCA_036732525.1 Pseudomonadota bacterium
GATCGCGGCCGTATCGAACGACGTCGCGTCGGCGAGATTGACGTAGGCGCCGTCGTCCGGCGCCCGCCACAGCGGGTCCGCCGTCGGCCATTCCGCGCCGGTACGGGGATTGACGTAACAGGCTTCGCTCACGCCGCGCTCTCCCGCGCCAGGATTTCTTCGGCCATTCGGCGCAGGTCGGTCTTGCGGACCTTGATGGCGTTCGCGCTCTCCGTGACGGGAAAGGCGTCGAGCGGCGCGACGCGGAGCGGCACCTTGTAGTCGGCGAGCCTCTCCTTGCAGCGCGCGATGGCGCGGGCCTCGTCGAAAGGCGCCTTACCGGTCAGGGTGACGAAGGCGAAGGCGCGGTCGCGCGTGCCCACACGGGTCTGCACGACCTGCGCCTCCAGGATCGCGGGATCGGCCTCCAGCTCCTTTTCGATGTCCATCGGATTGGTGAGGAAACCGGCGAGCCGGAGGACGTCGCCCATGCGGGCCAGGTAGACGAACGTGCCGTCCGGCCGCACGTAGCCGAGGTCGCCGGTCTTGAGGAAGCCGTCTTCGGTGAAGGCGGCGGCCGTCGCTTCCGGGTTGTCGGCGTATTCCAGCATGAGCGTCGGGCCCTTGACCTGGAGCTCGCCTTCCCGGCCGGGCGGCAGGATTTCGCCGGTGTCCGGGTCGGCGGCGCGCACTTCCGTCTCCGGGTGAACCGGCGCGCCGCCGCCGATGACGCGGTCGGCTTCCGGCAGGCTCATCGGCTGGAAGGCGAAGAGGGCGCAGACCTCGCTCATGCCGTAGACCGCGCAGATCGGCAGGCCGTGCGCCCGGGCGAAGTCCAGATAACTCTTGAGCGGCGGATTGGCGCCGAAGGAGACGGCGGGCGCGAGCTTCGGGAAGGGAACCTTTTCCGGCCGGCTGCGGACCATGCGCTCGTACATGGCGTCCATGCCGATCATGTGCGTAACCCCAAGCTCGACGAAGAGCTCGGCCGCCCGGACCGGCTCGAACACCGTCTGGATGACCTGCGGCCGCATGGCGGCGACGCCGAGCGTCGCGACGTTGAGGCCGACGACGCCGCAGAGCGGCGCCGCCTGAAACAAGACGGCGTCCGGCCGGTCGAGGCCCCAGAAGGCCGGCAGGCGTTCGGCGTGGATCGCGAGGCTCTGGTGCCGGTGCAGGACGAATTTCGGCCGTGAGGTAGTGCCGGACGTGGTGAAGATCTGGCAGGGCGTGTCCGGCATCGCGAGATCGGCCGCATCGGTCTCGTGGCCAGCGAGCACGGCGAGGGGCGTGACGGGCCGGCCGAGGACTTCGGCTGGCGGATCGTCGCCGAACGCGACGACCCGTTCGAGCCGGTCGAGCGCCGCCAGGTCGACGCCGGAGAGAATGCCGGCGAAGTCGATATCCTTGAAGCCCGGCGCGTAGGCGAGGAGCCGGGCGCCGGACCGGCCGACGATGTCCTCCACCTCTTTCGCCTTGAAGCGGGTGTTCACGCCGACGACGATCGCGCCGCGCCGCCAGACCGCATAGACGAGGGCGTAGTGCTCCGGCGTATTGGGCAGCCAGAGCGCCACGCGGTCGCCCGGGCCGATGCCGAGCGCGGCGAGGCCGGCCGCGTAGCGCCGGGCGAGCAGGTCGAGTTCGGCGAAGCGCATAACGCCGCGCTCGTGATGGATCGCCGCGGCTTCGGGCGCGGCATTTGCCGCGCGGGCCAATCGACCCGTAAGCGTGTATCCTTCCGCCATGAACCTTCCTCAAAAGGAAGGACGATGATGCCGCCGAACCGGGCGGGCGTCGAGGGGAGCACGCACAATGTATGAGGCGTTCAAGGCGTTCGAACGCGCCGGCTGGGAGCAGCTTGCCGACAGCTATTACGAAGTCACCCACGCGTCGACGTCGAAGGCGGCGGAAGCCCTGCTCGACGCCATCGGCTGCGCCGGCGTGGCGGCGCGGTCCATGCGCATTCTTGATATCGCCTGCGGTCCGGGCTACTCGGCCGGGCTTGCCGTCGAGCGCGGCGCGCGGGCCGAAGGCGTCGACTTCGCGGACGCCATGGCGGCGAAGGCGAAGTCGCTTTATCCGAAGGCGATGTTCAGCAAGGGCGACGCCGAAGACCTGCCCTATCCGGACGCCTGCTTCGACGGCGCGGTCTGCGCCTTCGGCCTGCTGCACTTCGCCGATCCCGACAAGGCGCTGGCGGAAGCCTATCGCGTGCTGATGCCGGGCGGCCGCTATGCCTTCACCGTCTGGCGTCCGGCGGAGGAGGTCGAGACCTTTAAGATCTTCCGCGGCGCCATTGCCGCGCACGGCAGTATGGACGTGCCCCTACCGGAAGGGCCGCCGATGTTCCGCTTCGGCGACGAGGCGGAGGCCCGGCGTTCGCTGGAGGCGGTCGGCTTCAAGGACGTCAAGGTCGAGCGGGTGACGATCCAGCGGGAGAGCTCGCCGGAGGGTTTGCTGGAGAATCTTTCGAAGGCGACGGTCCGCACCCGCGCGCTGTTCGAAGCGCAGGCAGCCGGCGCCAAGCCCAAGATCCAGGAGGAAATCATCGCGCGCGCCCGCGCGTTGATGGAGGAGCGCGGCGGGACGGGCGTGCTTCGCCTCGAAATGCCGGCGGTCCTCGCCTCCGGCGTGCGGCCGCGCATGGGCAGCTGAACCGACCCGCCGGCCTGTTGTATAAGACTGCATTGCGCCCCTTCTTGGAGGACCATTCGATGGATCGCGCCCAATTCGAAGCCGAACTTGCCCGCGACGGATATACCTGGAGCGAGCGGCAGAAGGGGCCACACGGCCCGAACGAGCCGCACAGCCATGACTTCGATGCGCGCCTCCTTATCCTGGACGGCGAAATTTCGATCGCGTCCAACGGCGAGCGTCGGACCTGCCGCACCGGGGACAGCTTCAGTCTCGCCGCCGGCACGCCGCACACCGAAGAGGTCGGGCCGGAGGGCGTCAGCTATATCGCCGGTCAGCGCGCGCGGACCTGATGGACGGCGCGGTTTCAAGTCTCGGCGCGCTCGACCGCGCCCGCGCCTTGGTCAAGCCGCTCGCCGCTGCGGCGGGACGCATCGAGGCGGCGCGAGAGCTGCCGCCGGACCTGCTGGCCGACATGCACGCTGCCCGCATGTTCCGGATTCTCCTGCCGAAGTCGCTCGGCGGCGACGAACTCGATCTTCGCGCCTTCGTCGAGGTGATGGAGACCATCGCCATGGGCGACGCGAGCACGGCGTGGGTGCTGGGGCAGGGCTCGGGCTGCGCGACGGCGGCGGCGTTCCTCCAGCCGGAGGCGGCCCGGTGCTGGTTCGGTCCGGCCGACGCCGTGCTGGCCTGGGGCGCCGGCATCCAGGGCCGCGCCGTCGAAGTGGAGGGCGGCTACCGCGTGACCGGAACCTGGACCTTCGCCAGCGGCAGCCGGCATGCCACGCTGCTCGGCGGG
>DAINCG010000001.1:26845-29506 GCA_036732525.1 Pseudomonadota bacterium
TGCGCGAGTTCGGATAGACCTCGACATGGCCGATCGCGCCGACGGCGGCCGGCTCGACCGCACCGCGTTCTTCCGGCGCGACCAGGCCCGGATCGACGACGTCTGGGACGTCATGGGGCTGCGCGGCACCGGCAGCGACACCTTCGCGGTCGAGGATCTGTTCGTGCCCCATGCCGACACCATCGACCGGGAAGATCCGGCGGAACTGGTGGAGAAAGGGACCCTCTACGTCTTCCCGACCACGGTCATCTACGGCCTGGGATTCTCGGCCCTGCAACTCGGCATCGCGCGGGCGATGCTCCGGGAGCTGCGCGAACTCGCCATGACCAAGACCCCGCGCGGCGTGTCCGTCTCGCTCCGCGAAAACCCGGTCTTCCAGCAATTGCTCGCCCGTCTCGAAGCGCGGCTGCGCGCTGTCCGGGCCTACCTCATCGGCGAAACGGAGGCGGCCTACGGCCGGGCCGCGGCGGCGGGCGAAGTCACGCTCGACGACCGCGCGCGGCTCAAGCTCGCCTCCGTGCATTGTATCCATGAGGGCGTCGAAATCGTGCACGAGGCCTATCGGGCGGCGGGCTCGACCGCGATCTTCGCCGGCGGCCCGTTCGAGCGACGCCTCCGCGACGCGTTGACGGCGTCCCAGCAGACCCAGGCGCGCGCCCAGAACTTCGTGACCCTCGGCCGGCTTCTGCTCGATCTGGAGCCCGATTCGACGGCTTTTCTGTAGGGCGCGCGGCTTCGAATAGGTGTTTTTCGGCCGTGACGCTTGCCTTCCGGGCCGTTTGGCCGTCCTTTGGCTCGGAGACGTGCGAGGAGGGGCTCATGGCGGTCGATCGTTACATGCAGCGAGCGCTCGATATTGCGGCGATCGCCAAGGATGAGGCTGGCGCTCTGCCGTTCGGCGCCGTCGTGGTGAAGGACGGGGAGATCGTCGGCGAAGGCCTCAATCGCGCGACGGCGCTTCACGATCCGACGTCGCATGGCGAGGTCGAGGCGATCCGGGACGCGTGCAAGCGTCTCGGCACGACGGACCTTTCGGGGACGACGATGTACACGACGGCGGAGCCGTGTTCGATGTGCGTCGCGACGATGTTCCTCGCCAACATGGAGAAGCTGGTCTACGCCGCGGCGGCCGGGGACAGCAGCCCGTTCATGGCGAAGCTCGCGGTCAAGGACTCGAATCTCAAGCGGCGCTACACCACGGTCGAACTCCGCCGCCAGGTCGCCCTCCCGCCGGAGGACAGGCAAATGCCGGCCGAACAGATGGGTCGGGCCGAGGCGCGCGCGATCTTCGAAGCGTTCGCCAAGGCCAAGTCGGACTGACCGTTCCGACAGGTTCGCAAAAAAAGAAGCGGGCCTCGGACGTCGCCGCCCGAAGCCCGCGCATGTCGGCGGCCCCCGTCAGATGCGGGGACAGTCGCCCTGCTACATGATCAGGATGTCCTCCATGCCGATCGTGCCCATGGCGACGCCGTCAAGCAGGACCGAGTCCGTGCCGGACAGCGCGATCAAGGTTCCATCGGCCGTCTGGCTCATCAGCGCCTGCACGGCGGCGAAGTCGGCGAAGCCGTGGCCCCGGAGGTCGAGCAAGTCCTCCAAGACGTCGAAGTCCGTGATCCGGTCGTTGTCGTCGCCCGGATTGTGGACGAAGCGGTCCTGGTGGAACTGGCCGGTCACCCGGTCGTTGCCTTCGCCGCCGATGATGACGTCGAAGCCGCTGTTGCCGAAGATCCGGTCGTTGCCGGAGCTGCCCATGATCACGTCGTCGCCGACCAAGCCGACGAGGCGGTCGTTGTCGCCGCCGCCGTCGATCATGTCGGGCGAGTGGATCTTGTTGGCGCCGGTGATGCTCTCGCGACCGGCGCTGCCCGTAAGATTCAGGCCCTGGTCGGCATACGATCCAATCAGGAATTCGACGTTATCCGGGTTGGTGTAGTCGACGAAGACGTTGATCCGGTCGCGGCCTTCGCCGGCCATTTCGACGACGACGTCGCCGACATCGTCCACGGTGAAGATGTCGTCGCCGAGCCCGCCGATCATCGTGTCGGCGCCTTCCTGGCCGTTCAGACGGTCGTCTCCGCCCAAACCTTCCAGCGTATCGTCGCCGCCGAGCCCGACGATCGTGTCGTCGAATTCGGTTCCGACGATGCGCTCGCTGTCCAGCGTGCCGCGGATGATGCTGACGTCGTCGTTTTCGATGATGAACGACGCCCGGCTGACGCTGAACGTCGCCGCGATGTCGCTGCTCTCGAGCAGGACGCCGAAGGATTCGTCGCCTTCGATGTCGTCGTCGCCCGAAACCTCGACGGTGAAAGTCGCGGTCGACTGCCCGGCTGCGAAGGCCACGGTCGCCGGAACGCCCGTGGCGTCGGCGGCGTCCGCATTGCCGAACGTGTCGAGCGTCAGCGTGATGGCGGCGTCGGCGTTGTCACGGGTGATCGTGAAGTCGACGTCGGTCGTGGCGCCGGCGTCGCCCTCCGTCACGGACGCCATGTTGGCCGTGATGGTGAAGTCCGGCGCGTTGATGGCCTGGAGCAGGGCGGCGGCGGCCGCCGCCGCATCCGGGGCGGCGATGACCTGCCCGCCCGTGCCTTCGGCGAGCTCGCGGAGGTCGGCGGTGGCGCTGGAGCCGCCGCCGATGGCGATCGGCAGCATCTGGATCGG
>DAINCG010000001.1:29529-33061 GCA_036732525.1 Pseudomonadota bacterium
ACGTCGGCACCGCGGTCGGCGTATAGTCGGGAGCGACCAGCGTGCCGACTGCGGACTCGGCGCTCGCCGAAGCGTTGCCGGCGCCGCCGACGCCGGCGTTGAGATTGGCCGCCAGCGCCAGGACCTGCGGGCGAAGTTCCGGATCGGCCGCCGGCTCGTCGGTGAAGACGATGATCCGGTTGACGCCCGAGCCGGTGTTCCAGGAGCCGGCGTCGCCGCGCATGGCGACGAGCAGCGCCTCGTTCATCGGCTCCTCGCCGCCGCCGTCGATGCCGAGGGAGTTGATGCCGGCGATCGCGGCGGCCTTGCGGTCTGCGACGTCGGCGTGATCGGTGAACGGCAGGATCACATTGATCGAACCGGTGTCGTTGAAGGTGACGATGCCGAGCCGCGCCGCGATCGGCATGGCGTCCGTGCCGAACAGCGCGTCGACGACCTGCAGCGACGAGGCCTTAACCGCGTCGATGTCGTCGCCCATGCTGCCGCTGGTGTCGACGACGAGCATGACGTTGGCGCCGGGGCAAATCAGGCCGCCCGCGCTCAGCGTGGCCTGACCGTCGCTGAACTGGGCGCGCTCGACCGCCACGAGCGTGTCCGTGCCGTCGGGGCTGTCCATGCGATTGTCGGTCAGCGTGAACGAACCGTTGGCGTTCTGGGTCAGCGTGTAGTCGGTGCAGAGGCCGGTGTAGTGAGCGACGTCCTCGCCGGCGCCGCCGTCGATCAGGTCGTTGCCGGCCCCGCCGGTCAGGCGGTCGTCGCCGCCATTGCCGTAGAGGAAGTCGTTCGCGCCGCCCGACCGCAGGTCGTTGACGCCGTCGTCGCCGAACAGCAGGTCGCGCGTCGCGGGATTGTTCGCGGACGTATCGCGGGCGCGCGCCGCGCGGGCTGCGACCAGGGCGACGTCGATCTCCTGGTTGTTGGTGTAGTTGGTCCCGGCGGTAAAGAGCGTGCCGGTGCCTTCATAGGAGAGCCGTTCCGCCACGCCCAGCTCTTCGTGGATCATGTTGATGAAGCGCTGGTTGGGGCCGTCGTCGTTGGTGTTGGTGTCGCGCGGACGGTCGCTCAGCCCCATCATGGCGTGGCCGAGTTCGTGGATCACGGCGAGGCCGGCGTCATACTGGACCGCCGTGCCGGTCGGCGAGATGTAGGACAGGCTGGGCAGCACGGACAGATCGACGTCCGCCTGGAAGCTGTTGCGGACCGCGCTGAAATCGCGCGCCGAAAAATTGATGACGATGTCGCGGTCTTGCGTAACCGCGCGATCCAGGAGCGACCGCGCCGTCGCGGAGTTTTCATAGGCGTTTTGGATGCCGTTGCGGATGGTGGTTTCGTCCGCGTCGGAGAAGTCGGCGTCGATCTTCAGCTTTGCAAGTACATCGGCGAGAGCCATTTCTTGGAGGCCTCCTTGACCCGTTCGTTCGGGGCGCGTCGTCCGCGACGGGCGTCGCCGCGGCATCCTTCGCACCCAATGGAAGGCGCCGAAGCGGCGGGGCCGAATCCCTTCGACCGCATCGAAGGTCAAGATCCGCGTCCACCGCTCGAATCTGCTGCGCGCAACTTCGCGATCCGGGCTTGGGCCAATCGGCTCCATGCGCCCGTGATCCGCCGCGCAGGCTGCCTACATGGCCGCGCCGGAATACGGTGAACGTGAGGCTTACGGCGGCGGGATAACTTGATTCAGGTCAAGCGCGGCTGCGACATTTTCGAATGCGGTCGGACGACCGGTTTCCAACCGGACGCCCTGGGTAGAACCGCTCGAGTTCCGGCCGCGCGGCTACCGCGCGTCGCGCGCCCGCGCCGCGGCGGCCTGCCACCCGTCGGCGCCGGCGCCGTCCGTGTCGGTGTCGAGACGCCGAAGGCCGACGCGGATCAGGTCCGCATAGAGGCTGCGATAGAAGGGCAAGGTCTCGTCGCGGAGGCTGGCCACGCGCGCCATGAAGGACTGGTCGAAGGGCGCCAGGAAGTTCTGGGGCGCTGAGGTCGCCGCGTAGATCAGGCCGTCGAGCAGGCCGGGCGGCGGGCATTCGTCCGATATGCGCAAATGCTTGGATCGCGGATCGGGCCGCCCCTCCGCGACCCACTCTTCGTAGGCGATCATGAAGGCGTTCAGACAATCCGACGTCAGCAGCGTCCGGTCGAGGCCGAGCGGCCCCGGCGCAGCCGGCGTTTCGCCGGCGATCGTCGCGGCGTCGGCCAGCATGCGGTGGTCGGAAACGAGGACGTCGATCCGCACCGACCCGGCTTCGCGCCGGAGCATCATCCACGGCGCTGCGACGGCCGCCGACTGCGGGACGGATTCCGGATGCGCGGTCTCCGACGCGAGCGGCGCGAAGTAGATCCGGATGCGGGCCCTGTCTCCGGCGCCCGGAATGCCTTGTACCGCGTCGGCGAGGAGCCGCGCGTGTTCGGCCACGATCGGCTCCGCCGCGGCCTCGACGGGGACCGTCCGGCCGGTCGCCATATCTATGGCGGCTTCCATTGGGCTCGCGCCGTGCGCCTCGCCGGCGCAGCCTCCCAGGGTGGAAGCCATGATCGCAATCGCCGCTATGGTTCGTTTCATCTGTCGTCGCGCCCGTTTCGACCGCCGACAGAACGACATGATGAATAGGGCGAATGCAAGGCGCAAGCGACGGCGGCGACTGCCGCGCGTCCGGCGGTCGCCATCCGGCGTGCGCTTGGCGTATCATGCCGCCGCTGTGTCACGATCGCTGCCGGAGAGCCGCCCGAACATGTCCGACGTCATCCGTTCCCAACTCGCCCCGACCGGCAAGCTGCGCGCCGCCATCAATCTTGGCAACTTCCTCCTGGTCACCGGCAAAAGCCCGAATGGCGACCCGGAGGGAGTCTCGCCCGACATGGCGGCCGAAGTCGCGCGACGGATCGGCG
Organism: Pseudomonadota bacterium; assembly: GCA_036732525.1. Classification (GTDB taxonomy): domain Bacteria; phylum Pseudomonadota; class Alphaproteobacteria; order Bin95; family Bin95; genus VMCJ01. The sequence goes on from DAINCG010000001.1 coordinate 32,416, forward strand.
TCGAGGTCGAATACGTCCCGATGGCGACGCCCGCCGAGATCGCCGATTCGGCCGGCAAGGACGTCTGGGACATCGGCAATATCGGCGCGGAGCCGCAGCGTGCGAAGGTGATGGATTTCACAGCCGCCTATGCCGAGATCCAGGCGACCTATCTGGTGCCGGCGGGCTCCTCGATCGAGTCGGTCGAGGACGTCGACAAGCCGGGCGTGACGATCGCGGTCTCGGCGCGGAGCGCCTACGACCTTTGGCTCGAGAACAACATCAAGCATGCCGAACTGCGCCGGGCCGAAGGGCTGGACGCGTCGTTCGATCTGTTCGTGAAGGAAGGGCTGGATGTGCTGGCCGGTCTCCGGCCGCGTCTCGTCGACGACGTCAAGCGGCTGCCGGGCGCGCGGGTGCTCGACGGCCAGTTCACCGCCGTTCAGCAGGCGATCGGCCTCGGCAAGGACCGACCCGAAGCGGCGGAGTTCCTGCGGAAGTTCGTCGAGGAGGCCAAAACGACCGGCCTGGTCGCCCGGCTCATCGAGAAGCATGGCGTCGAGGGGCGGCTCTCGGTCGCCCCGCTCGCGAAAGACTGACGAAACGCTGCGACCTAAGGCGATCTTGCTCTAGAAGCCGGACTGCGCCTGCCGCACGGCGCGGATTG
>DAINCG010000002.1:0-5967 GCA_036732525.1 Pseudomonadota bacterium
CGGCGGACCAGCATGGTCGTTTCGGCGGCGCCGACCTTCGTCGCTGTCCAGGCCTGCGCCATCAGGCGAAGCCGGCCGGAGAATTCCGGAATGTCGAGGGGGATCAGGGCCGCCCCGTCGGCGTCCGTTTCGACGACGCCGCTGAACAGCGCCACGACCCGGCTGCTCTTCTTCGGCAGGTCGGCCAGCGCCATATTGGTTTTCATCGCTTCGTCGCCGCCCGACCGGACACGGGCCAGCGTCGCGCCCGCCGCGTCGATAAAGCGGCCATAGACATCGCGCAGTTCGACGCCGAGGCGACGCTTGCCCAAATAGTAGGCCTTGGGATCGGGCGCCTGATAATCGGTCAACTGCAGCACGCCGTCGTCGACCGCGGCGAGCGTCACATAGGCGGCACCGTTCGCCGAGCCGACGTCGACGCGGACGTCGATCGATTGCTCCGGCAACGTCTCGGCCGCCGCGCCGATACTGACGTCAAGGGACTTGGACGCCCCATCGAACGCCGCCCAGGCCGCGCCGATGGCCCGACGGGGCGCGCGGCTGCGCTCGCCGAGCGCCTTGCCATAGGCGTTGACGAGGATGTAGACGCCGCCCGCGCCGTCCGCCGGCAAGGTCAGCGTCATCTCGCCGCCGCCCGCCGGGATGGCCGCCGTCTTGATCTCGCGGAGCCGGTTGTCGACGACGCTCGCCATGACCTCGGCGTCGAAGGGCGGCTCGATCACCGCCGTCACCGTGTCGCCCGGCGCGAACGGGCCGGCCGGCAACGTGACCTTCACCTTGTCGGGCTGGGGTTCGTCCACCGCCGCGGATGCGCCCCACCAGCCGGCGTGAAAGCGCACACTGGACGCGACGCCGGTCTCCGGATCGGTCGCCTCGACGCGATAGCCGCCCCAGCGGTCGAAGCGTCGTTCGATCCGGGCAGGCGCATCCGCGCCCGCGCGAACGACGCCGGAGTCGACCACCTCGCCATCGAGATATTGCACGCGGTAGTCCCAGCGGCCGCCGTCCTGGTACCAGAGATATTCGATTTCCTCGCGCAGGATGACATATTCGATGTCCCGCGCCACCGGCGCGCCGGTCGGGTCGAACGCAGCGACTTCGAAAGCGGCCGTGCCGCCCTCGGCGATCTGGGCGTCCGCGAACAGCGGCCTGAGGCCGACCATCAGCGGCAGGTTTTGCAAGGGTACGGTCGAGACCGCCGCGACCGGGCGGCCGCCGACGTCGAACAGTTCCGCCCGGACCTCGGCCTCCATCGGATAGCTGGTCGGCGGAACCTGACCGACATCGAGCACGATGCGGGCTTCGCCGCCGTCGTCGGTCGCAAACCGCTCCGTCGCCGCGCGGTTCGGCGTCGGCGCCTCTTCCTGGACGAGGCCGAAGCTATAGGCCGCGAGCGCCTCTGGCGGATTCTGAACGGGCCGGACGGTCAAGGACGCCTCCCCGCCGAGCCCGGCCGCCGGCGCGCCGTAAAGGTAATCCGCCTTCAGCGCCGCCGTGACCCGTCCGCCGGCCAACGTCGCCGTCATCTCGGACTCGAGGCGCGGCGGGACGAAATCCTCGACCAGAAACTGGGTGCGGCCGACAGCCGGCCCGTTCGGATTGACATGCGCGGTCGCCCGCCACATGCCGGTCGCGGCCGTCGGCGGCAGGTTGAAGCGGTCGGCATAGCCGCCGTCGCCCTTGTCCGTCAGCATGCGGCGATAGATCTCCAGCCCGTCGTCTCGGACGAGCTTCACCGTCAGCGGCAGGCCCTCGATCGCCTTGGCGGCGGCGTTGCGCAGCAGCGCCGTCAACTGCACGGATTCGCCAGGGCGATAGACGCCGCGCTCCGTCGTGAGATAGGCGTCGAGCGCGCCCGGCGCCTCACGTCCGTCCACGCCGCGGTCGGAAAGGTCGAACGGCGCCCGGCCAAGGTCCAGATAGACGAAGTCGCCGGCGGCGCCGTAGGCGTAGACGGCCTTCGCCGCCTTGTCCCCCTCCCCGCGCAGATATCCGGGCGCAAGGCGCGTCAGGCCGTCAACATCGGTATCCGCGGAGGTCAGCGTCGAACCGTCCTCCGCGATCAGGGCGATGCGGGTCCCCTGGACCGGCGTCGCCGCGGAGAGCCTGCGCGCCGCGACGGTCAGGCCGTCTTCGCCGGCGAAGGCGGTCAAGCCGATGTCGGAAATGACGAACCACTGGGACGTCGCCCACCACTCCTGGCCGACCTCCGACTGCGGGTCCTCAGCGACCGCGAGATAGACGCCCGGACGCAGGTTCGACGCGACCTCGCGGATCGGGATCGCGACGCGCGTCGCGTTGTTCGGCCGACCGCCGAACTCCACCTCGCCGGTCCAGACATTGTGGCCGAGCTTGCTCGCGATGTGGCCGACGTCGGCATAGCTGATCTGCCGCTCGACCAGGCCGCGCCGCAGCCCGTCGATCAGGTCGGCGTCGTCGATCCGCAGCACGAGGACGCGGGCGGCGTCCATATTCACGGCCTCGATCGGCAGACCGGCGGCGTCGATGCGCGGCAGGATCAGGCCGGACGATGGAAACGCGACGCGGCGGGGCCGGTTCGGAATGTCGAACGCAACAGTAACGTCGTCGCGGAGCTCCGCGCCCTCGGCGCGGAGGCCGGCCTTCACCGTCAGACGATGCTCGCCGCCGTGGGCCAGGCCTTCGACGCAAAGCTCGTCGCCGACAACGCGGGCGGCCAATGTCTCCCCCGCCGAGCTTTCGACGTAGCTATCGAGCGCGGCCGCCTGTCGGGGCAGCAGCGGCGCGTCGAACTTCAGGCAGGCGAGCGGCGTACGGCGGTCGGACTGCACGTTGACGCCAGGCTGCAGCGCGAGCTCGGAGAAGCTGAGCGGCCGGATCGCCGCGATGCGCGCGTCGTAAAGATCGGCCAGGCAGGCGACGGCGCGCGCGGGATCCGTCGCGACGTCCGGACAGGCGGCGGCGCGGCCACGCGCCCAGGCGCGCTGCGCCGCACGGAGGTCGGCCGCCGCGCCGTCGGTCAATTCACCGAGGGCCTTGCGGTACGTGACGGCCAGCAATCGGTCCCGACGCGCGAGACCGTCGTCCGAACACAACAGCTTTTCGACGGGGGTCGCGGCCTTGGCGCAATCGAAGCTCGGGCTCGCCGCTTGGGTCGGCTGACCGAAGGCCAGCAAGGCCAGCGCGACAACGGCGGAGAGGATGCGGATCGACATGTTCCAAGCCCCCGATAGCGTTGAGACCGGAACGCTAGCACGTCGAACTGGTTCGAAATATGGCGCCCGCGTATCATGCCCGGATTCGCAACCAAGGAGGCTTTGAGATGGCCGACGTCGGCGACGACGCCCCCGGCTTCAGCCTGCCCAACCAGGACGGCGAGACGATCACGCTCGCCGATCTCAAGGGCAAGCAGGTCCTGATCTGGTGGTACCCCAAGGCAGATACGCGCGGTTGAACGATTGAAGGCAACGGGTTCCGTGATCGAATCCAGGATTTTCAGTCGAAGAACGTTGTGATTTTGGGCTGCAGCTTCGACACCCTCGCCGAGAACAAGGCGTTCAAGGAGAAGTTCGGCTTTCCCTATGACTTGCTGTCCGACGAAGCCAAGGCGATGTCGATCGCCTATGGCGCGGCGGACGCGGAGTCGGCGCGGCCGAAACGCATCTCCGTCCTGATCGGCGCCGACGGCAAGATCGCCCGCCGGTTCGACGCGGTGACCCCGGCGGAGCATCCGGACGAGGTGCTGGTCGCCCTCTAGGGGTCCGCCGGCGGGGCGGCTTGTCGGATCGGCCGGGCCTTCATATCGTCGTCGCCCCGTTTGGCGCCGCATATGGAGTTCCACCCGCATGTCAGACCGCCTCGCCGGCAAGACCGCCGTCGTCACCGCAGCCGGCCAGGGCATCGGCCGCGCCATCGCGTAAGCGTTTCGCGACGCCGGGGCCGACGTCGTCGCATCCGACATCGACCCCGATAAGCTGACGGACATCGAGGGCGTGCGCGTCGTCGCCTGCGACGTCACCAACACCGAAAGCGTCGCGACCCTGGCCGCGGCGGCCGGCGACGCAGACATCCTCGCCAACGTGGCGGGCTTCGTGCATCACGGCGACATCCTGGCGGCGACGGAGGCCGAATGGGACTTCGCCTTCGATCTGAACGTGAAATCGATGTTCCGCACGATCCGCGCCTTCCTGCCGGGCATGCTGGCGAAGGGCGGCGGATCGATCGTCAACATGGCGTCGGTCGCATCGAACCTGGCCGGCGTCCAGAACCGGCTGATCTACGGCTCCAGCAAGGCGGCGGTGATCGGCCTCACCAAACAGGTCGCACGCGACTACATCGGCCAGGGCGTGCGCTGCAACGCGATCGCGCCCGGCACCGTCCAGTCGCCCTCGCTCGACGAGCGGATCAACGCCTTCGCCGATCCCGTCCAGGCCCGCAAGGACTTCATCGCCCGCCAACCGCTCGGCCGGCTCGGCACGGCGCCGGAGATCGCTGCGGCCGCGCTCTATCTCGCGAGCGATGACGCCGCATACGTCACCGGAACCGTCCTCGTCGCCGACGGCGGGCTAACCCTTTAGGACCGCGCGCATGAACCAGATCGATCTCGCCGGCCGCCACGCGGTCGTCACCGGGGCCGCACAGGGCTTCGGACTCGCCATCGTCGACCGGATGCTCGCGTCGGGCGCGAAAGTTTCCATGTGGGACATCGACGGCGCGGAACTGGAGCGCGCGGCGTCCGTCCGGGCGGGCGCCGCCGCGGTCCGCGCGGACGTCACCAATCCGGACGCCATCCAGGCGGCGCTCGCCGAAAGCCGGTCAGCGAACGGCCCGGTCGATATCCTGGTGAACAATGCCGGCATCGCGGGCCCGGCCCTGCCGGTCAAGGACTATCCGGTCGACGCTTGGCGCCAGGTGATCGAACTCGACCTGAACGCCGTCTTCTACTGCGCGCAGGCGGTTGTGCCGGAGATGATCGAGCGGAACTACGGCCGGATCGTCAATATCGCCTCGATCGCCGGCAAGGAGGGCAACCCGAACGCGGCGCCGTATTCCGCCGCCAAGGCCGGAGCGATCGCCTTCACCAAGTCGCTCGGCAAGGAGCTGGCCGCCTATGACATCGCGGTCAACTGCATCACGCCGGCGGCGGCGAAGACGCGCATCTTCGATCAGATCACGCAGGAGCACATCGACTACATGCTCTCGAAGATCCCGCGCGGCCGCTTCGTCCAGGTGGAAGAGCTTGCGGCCATGGCCTGCTGGCTCGCCAGCGAGGAAATGCGCTTCGCGACCGGCGCGGTCTTCGACCTGTCCGGCGGGCGGGCGACCTACTAGTCCAGCGCGCCGGCCCAAGCGGCGAAGATCGCCTCCTCGATCGCGGCGGCGAGGCCCTGGCCGTCGACGAGCGGGCTGGCGGCGACCTTGTCGCGGAGCCGTCGACGCAGCGCCTGTCGGCCGTCCGCATCGCCCGCGAGCCCGACCGCCGCCTGTACGAAGGAGCGGCGGTCGTGCCGGACCATGCGGCCCAGGCCGACGGCGGACAGCAACGACCTGCCGACCCGGCCGGCATGGCGGTCGGCCGATATGGTCACGACCGGCACGCCCATCCAAAGGGCCTCCATCGTCGTCGTGACGCCGTTGTAGGGCCAGGCGTCGAGCGCGATGTCGACCTCGTTGTAGGCGGCGAGATGATCGGCGACGTCGGCCGTGTGCGGGCGCAGGTCAAGCCGAGACCGCTTGACGCCGCGTGCGTCGAACAGGTCGGCGAACCGGTCGCGGGTCTCGGCGTCGCTGAAGCCGCGCGCCTTCAGCAATAGGCGCGAGTCCGGCGTCTGCCTGAGGACTTCCGCCCACAAATCAAGCGTTTCCGGGCTGACTTTCGCAAGATTGTTGAAGCTGCCGAAGGTCACCGGCCGGTCGGCGCCGGCGGAGCGCGGCGCGACGTCGGGGGCGCTATCCGACGGGGCATAGGCCAGAAACGGCCGCGGCAGG
>DAINCG010000002.1:5999-7981 GCA_036732525.1 Pseudomonadota bacterium
CGAGACCATGTGGGCGTCATCGACGCCGGGATCGGCGAGGCCGTCGGTGAAGCGCAGGTCGACCTCTTCCAGGCCGGTGGTGTTGGGATACCCCAGATAGCTCGCCTGCAGCGGCGCCGGTTTCCTGGCGAGCACGCCAAGCCGTCCGCCGCCGGTATGGCCGGCGAGGTCGATCAGGACATCGATCTCGTCCCCGCGAATCTGGTCCGCCAGCTGGACGTCGTCCATCAGCGAGGCGTCGACCCAGGCGTCGGCGACCGCTTTCAGCTGTCCGGTCATCAGGTCGCGGCGCGGGGCGGTCGAATAGCACCAGACTTCGACGCGGTTTCTGTCGTGGCCCGCGAACAGCGGAAGGGCAAAATAGGCGACGCTGTGGCGTACGAAGTTCGGCGAGATGTAGCCGATCCTGAGGCGGGTCTTCGCGCGGTCCCGCGCGCCGCCGCGCATGAGCCGATCGACGCCGGCGCCGTACTTGGCGCCCCACGCCAAGTGGTCCGCGGCGATCTGCACCGCCGTGTTCGTGGACACATAGTGCTGCGCGTAAAGGAAATTCGACCAGGCCTGCGCGCCCGGCGCGGCGCCGCGGAGCGCGCGACGATAGACGGCGAGCGCTTCGGCCGCCCGGCCCTGGATGTTCATCGCTCCGGCCAGATTGTTCAGCGCGGCGAGCGCGTTGTGCTCGCCGCGAGCGGCGGCGGCGTATTCGATCGACGCCTCGGCGTAGCGGTGGCGCCGCTCCAGCATGGCGCCGACGTTGATCCGTACGTCGACCCGGTCAGGCAGCAGATCGGCGACGCGGCGGTAGGCCTGCTCGGCGTCGAGCGGCTGGCCGGCGTCCGCCAGCGCATGGCCCAGGCCGAACCAGATTTCGGGGTCCGCGGGCGCGAGTTCGACGGCGGCGGCGAGCGCCCGCGCGGCGAGATCCGGCCGGCGCAGTTCGTTGGCGCGTCGCGCGGCTTCCAACCAGTCTTGAATATCCGCAGCCGGCGCGCTCCCGCGCTGCGTTGCGATGGCGCCAAGGGGCATGCCCTCTGCTCCCGTTCGATTGCGCTGGGAGCACGTTCGGCCCGGAAAGGTTAATTTGAGACGAATACGGCCGATCAGCCGCCGTGAAAGTGATCGTAAATGCGGCGCGCGAGGGCCTTGCTGACGCCGGGCGTCGCCTCCAGGTCATCCAGTCCGGCCCGGCCAACGGCCTTCGCGGACCCGAACCGCTGCAACAGGGCGCGCTTCCGCGCGGCGCCGACGCCCGCCACCTCGTCCAGCGGATTTTCGCCGATCGCTTTCGCCCGTCGCTGGCGCTGCGCGCCGATGACATAGCGGTGCGCCTCGTCGCGCAGCCGTTGGAGATAGTGCAGCGCCGGGTCGTTCGGCGGCATCAGGAAGGGCTCCCGCCCTTGCTGCACGAAGCGCTCGCGGCCGGCGTCCCGCTCCGGCCCCTTGGCGACGCCGACGACCGGCAGGTCCTCGACGCCCAGGTCCTCCAGCACGCCGAGCACGGCGGACAGCTGGCCCTTGCCGCCGTCGATCAGCAGCAAGTCGGGCCAGACGACGTCCTCCCCGGCCGCTTCGGCCTCCTGGGCGCGTTTGAAGCGGCGGGTCATCACCTCCCGCATCATCGCGTAGTCGTCGCCGCCCTGGACGGTCTTGATGTTGAACTTGCGGTACTGGTTCTTCTCGAACCCCTCCGGCCCCGCGACGATCATGCCGCCGACCGGCTTCGTGCCGCCGAGATGGGAGTTGTCGTAGACCTCGATCCGCTCCGGCGCGGCCTCCATGCCGAACGCTTCGGCGACCGCCGCAAGCAGGCGTCGGTGCGTCGAGCCCTCCGCCATGCGGCGGCCGAGCGCTTCCGCCGCGTTGTCGCGGGCATGGTCAAGCAGCCGGCGCTTGGCGCCGCGCATCGGCGCGCGCACATAGACCCGCCGCTCCGCCTTCACGGTCAGCGCTTCCTCCAGCAGACCGGTCTCGGCCGGCATCTC
>DAINCG010000002.1:7991-29241 GCA_036732525.1 Pseudomonadota bacterium
AACGAGCGGCGGCGGCGGCCGGTCGCCGTAGAACTGGCCGAGAAAGGCGGCAAGCGCTTCCGCCGTCGAAAGATCACGCGTCTGCGACGGGAAGTAGGCGCGGCCGCCGAAGTTCTGCCCGCCCCGGAAGAAGAAGGACTGCACGCAGGTTTGCCCGCCCTCCTGGACCAGCGCGAAGACGTCGGCGTCGCCCACGCCCTCGACGTTGATGTCCTGCCGGCTGGCCACGTGGGCGAGCGCGCGGATGCGGTCTCGGTAGGCGGCGGCGGTCTCGAAGTCGAGCGCCTCGGCCGCCTCGTTCATGCGCTCGGCGAACGCGTCCTGGACGCCGCGACTGTCGCCGGTCAGGAAGCTCTTCGCCTCCGCGACCAGCGCTTCGTAGCCCTCGGCGTCGATCCGCCCGACGCAGGGCCCCGAACATCGCTTGATCTGGTAGAGCAGGCAGGGTCGCGTCCGCGCGCGGAACACCGCGTCGTTGCACGAGCGCAGCAGGAAGGCCTTCTGCAGCGCCGTCAGCGTCCGGTTGACGGCGCCGGCGGAGGCGAACGGGCCGAAATACTCTCCCGGCCGCTTTTGGGCGCCGCGATGCTTCAGGATCTGCGGATAGTCATGGTCGCGCGCGATCAGGATGTGCGGGAAGCTCTTGTCGTCGCGCAGCAGCACGTTGTAGCGCGGCTTCAGCTGCTTGATCAGGTTGATCTCGAGCAGCAGCGCCTCGACCTCGGTGTGGGTCGTGACGATCTCCATGGACGCCGTTTCGGCGACCATGCGGCGGAGGCGATTGGGCAGTTGCGCGATGCGCGTATAGGAGGGCACCCGCTTCTTCAACGAGCGCGCCTTGCCGACATAGAGGACGTTCCCGCGCGCATCGAGCATGCGGTAGACGCCGGGCGCCGTCGGCATGGTCTTCAGCGCGCGGCGGATGACGGCGACGCCGTCCTCGATGCGGGTGGCCGCGGCGACGGGCGCCGCCTGGGCGCCGGCGCGCCGCTGGGCGGGCGTTTCCGCCGCGTCGGTCGAATCAGCTTCCGCCATGGTCCCCGGAATCTGTCGATCCCGGGCGGAAGGTCAAGCGGTCACCCGGCCTTCCGGGCCCGCCGGTCGAGCCAGGTGCCGAGCACGCCCTTCGGCAGGAAGATGATGAACAGCACCAGCATGATGCCGTAGATCGTGTTGTCGAGGCCGGCCGGCTTGAAGCCCAGGATCATCTCCAGGTCGGCGATCTTGATGCGCAGCACCTCCGCCAGGACGATGGTGATGATCGCGCCGACCGTCGGGCCGAACTGCGTGTAGATGCCGCCCGCGACGACCGCGAAGACGATGTAGAGCGAGACCAGAATGCCGGAAACGGTGTCCGGCGACACGAACAGCTGGTACTGGCAGTACATCGCGCCCGCGAACGCGGTCATCACCGCGCTCAGGACGGTGATCTTGAGCTTCTCCTTGGTGACCTGCACGCCGACGGCGGCCGAGGCGTCCTCGTCCTCCGAAATCGCCTCCAGCGCATAGCGCGCCATCGATCGGTCGACCGCGCGCCAGATGAACAGGCCGACGATCCACACGCCCAGCGCGATCAGATAGAAGTGCTCCTTCTCCGGAAACTGCAAGGCGTAGATCGAGAAGCCCTCCCCGCCATGCGGGTTCGGCGTGTATCCGAGCGAGCCGCCGGTATGGTCGCGCGTCGCGACGAGGACCTGGCGCACGATCTCCGAGAGCGCGAGCGTCACCAGCGCGAAATAGTGGCCGACGATGCGGTACTTGAAGCAGGGATAGCCGATCAGCAGCGCGAACGCGCCCGCCAGGACCATCGCGACGGGGATGCCGATCCAAGGCGTCAGCCCGGCATGGTTCCAGAGCAGCGCCGTGCCGTAAGCGCCAATGCCCATGAACGCGCCATGGCCGAGCGAGACGAGCCCGAAGCGCCCCATCACCGACCAGCCCGTATAGGCGAAGGACCAGATCAGGATGACGATCATGATGTGCAGCCAGTAGGGCGGCACGCCGATGAACGGGACCGACGCCAGGAGGACCGCGCCGGCGATATATGGCAGCGACGTCTTCATGACCGCCTCGCGAACAGGCCTTCCGGCCGGATGAACATGGTGATGACGAAGACGCAGAAGGCGAGGACGGCGCCCCACTCAAGGTCCGCGAAATAGCTGCCGATGGCGATCAGCTCCGCGAAGACGAACGCCGCCATGAAGCCGCCGACCAGGTTGCCGAGCCCGCCCATGACGCAGATCATGAAGACAATCGGCCCGAAGCTGATGCCGACGAACGGATGCACGTCGAACTGCAGCGCGAGCAGGCAGGCGGCGAGCCCCGCCAAACCTCCGCCGATCGCGGACGTCAGGCCGTAGAGCCGGTTCGCGTCGACCCCCATCAGGATCATGATGTCGCGGTCCTGGCTGATCGCCCGGATCGCGGCGCCCAGATAGGAGCGCGACAGGAAGAGATACATCGCCGCGACCGCCGCCGCCGCCACGACGAAGGCGACGAACTGCGACTGGGAGACGTAGATGTCCTCGGTCAGTTGGAAGCTGCCGAGGCTGACGCCGAGGCTCAGGAACTCGACGCCGAAGGCAAGCGTCGCGACGCTCTGCAGGAAGAACAGCACCCCGCCCGTCGCGAGCAACTGGTTGATCGGCGGCTTGCCGAGCACATGGGCGATGACCACGCGGTGGAGAACGTAGCCGAGGACGGCGACGACGAGCACCCCGATGCCGCAGGCGAGGATCAGCGGCAGGCCATAGACGACATGGGCGAAGTAGACCGTGTACATGCCGAGCATGACCAGCTCGGCATAACAGATCCAGACGACGTCGATGACGCCGAAGATGAGGTTCAGGCCTAGCGAGAGCAGCGCCAGCACGCCGCCGTAGAGCAGGCCGTTCAGCAGGGTCTCCACGAAGAAGACGCTGAACAGGTTGTCGAAGAACTCGGCCATCGTGGTTCCTTCAGACGCCGATATAGGCTTTGCGGATGTCCTCGCTGCCGAGGAGATCGGCGGCGGCGCCGCTGTGGCGGATCGAGCCGGCCTCGAGCAGGTAGGCCCGGTCGGCCACCTTCAGGACCTGCTGCACGTTCTGCTCGACGATCAGCACGGTCAGGCCCTCCGCGCGGATGCGCCGGATGAGCTCGAAGACCTGCTGGACGATGACGGGCGCCAAGCCTGCCGACGGTTCGTCCATCAGCAGGATCTTCGGGTCGGACATCAGCGCCCGGCCGATCGCGCACATCTGCTGCTCGCCGCCGGACATAGTGCCGGCGAGCTGCGACCGCCGCTCTTTCATCCGGGGGAAGAGCTCGTAGACGAACTCGAGGCGCTCTTCGAACTTGGCGCGGAACGGCGGCGCGTAGCAGCCGACGCGCATGTTCTCCTCGACCGACATGCGCGGGAAGAGCCGCCGGTTCTCCGGGACGTGCGCGATGCCGAGTTCGACGATCTTGTGCGGCGGCACGGAGGAGAGCTGCCGCCCCTCCATCGTCACCGTCCCGCCCTTCAGCGGGATCATCCCGGAGATGGCGCGCATCAGGGTCGACTTGCCGGCGCCGTTCGGGCCGATCACCGAAACCGCCTCGCCCGCCTTCACGTCGAGCGAGACGTCGAACAGCGCCTGGAAGTCGCCATAGCCGGCGCTGACGTTCCTGAGTTCTAGCATCTGATTTCCCGCATCCCCCCGCGGCCGGTCATGGCCGGGCGGCCGCGGCGCTGGCCTCCTCGACCGCTTCGTCGCTGCCGAGATAGACCTCGATCACCTTGGGGTCCCGCGCGACGGCCGCCGGCAGGCCCTCGGCGATCTTCTCGCCGTGGTCGAGCACCATGACGCGGTCGACGACGCGCATCAGCACGCCCATGATGTGCTCGACCCAGATGATCGTGATGTTCAATTCGGAGCGGATGTTCTTCAGCATATCCGCCGCCTGATCCATCTCGCTCTCGTCGAGGCCGCCGAGGCTCTCGTCCGCAAGCAGCAGCGACGGCCGGGTGGCGAGCGCCTTGGCGAGCTCCAGCTTCTTCAGCCCCGCCGCGCCGAGCGTCGCGACGTCGGCGTTCCGGGACGTGGGCAGGCCGACGAGTTCCAGCGCTTCGATCGCCGACTTCTCGGCGTCCTCGCGGCTGACGTCGCCGCCATGCCCGTAATAGCCGGCGAGCATGGCGTTCTCGAAGATGGTCAGCCGCCGGAAGGGGCGCGGAATCTGGAAGGTCCGGCCGCCGCCCATGCCGGATATGCGGTGCGGCGGCACGCCCGCGATCTCCCGCCCCTCCAGCTTGACCGACCCGGCGTTGGGTACGAGCGTGCCGGAGAGCATGTTGAAGATCGTGCTCTTGCCGGAACCGTTCGGCCCGATCAGGCCGAGGATCTCGCCCCGCTCCAGTTCGAAGTCGACGTTGTTGACGGCCGTGAAGCCGCCGAAGCGCTTCGTCAGCCCTTTGACGGACAACACGGCCGCAACTCCCCCCTCAGACCAAGGTCAGACTTACTTCGCGTAGGGCGAAGAGTCCGGCAGCGGCAGCACGGGGTCGATCGTCTGCAAGGCCTTCGGCCAGGCGATCTTCACCTCGCGGTTCACGTACTGCATGACGACCGGGGACGCGCGCATGTTCTGCCCGTCCATGTTGGTCGCGCCGGGCTCGGGGAACTTGACGCCGAAGCCGAGCAGCGTGCCGCCTTCCGGAACGTCCGTCTCGAGCGCGGCCTGGCGCAGCGCGTCCGGCCCGATGCCGCCATGCTGCTTGATGGCGCGCGGCAGCACGTCGGTCAGGAACAGGTAGGTGTTGGACGCGGCCATGCCGACATGGGCCGACTTCACCTTGGTGTCTGGCCGCTCCGCCACATACTTGTCGCCGACCATCTTGGTGATGTCCGCGAGGCCGGGCTTCAGCGACGTCGGGTCGAGCAGCCAGATCGACACGGGATCGACGTTGAAGACGTAGTCGATGTCGTTGCCGAGCGCGTCATAAAGCTGATCGGCGACGCCGTAGCCGGCGCCGTGGCCGATCAACGCCTGGAACTTCAGGCCGCGTTCCTTCGCCTGGCGCAGGAACAGCGTGATGTCCGGGTTGTAGCCGGTGTGCAGGATCACGTCCGGCCGGGCGCGCTTCAGCTTGGTGACCAGCGCAGACAGGTCGGACGCGGTCGCCGCGTAGCCTTCGTTCGCGACGACTTCCATGCCGTACTCTTCGGCCTTGTGCTCGTTGCCCGCCGCGACGCCGGTGCCGTAGGGCCCGTCCTCATGGATGATCGCGACACGAAGATCCTTGGGATCCTTGCCCAGCTTCTCCTTGGAGTAGGCGTTCAGGAACTCGACGGACAATTCGCCGAACATGCCGCCGTGGACCTGGGGCCGGAACACGTACTTCAGGCCGCGGCCTTCCAGCACCGCCGGCGAGATGCAGGTCGTGATCCACATGAACTTCTTCAGCGAATCGACCTTGGCGGAGACCGGGACGCACTGAGCGGACGAATAGAAGCCCAGCAACATGTCCACGTTCTCCTGCTCGATCAGGCGAACGGCTTCGTTGATGGCGATGTCGGGCTTGGACTGGGCGTCGGCGTAGATCGCTTCGATCTTGTAGCCTTCCACGCCGCCCTGCTCGTTGATGTAGTCGATCACGGTCTTCGCGCCGAGCGCCTGCAGCTCCGAGCCGCCGCCGGCGAGCGGGCCGGAATAGTCGTAGATCACGCCGATCTTGATCGACTTGTCCTGGGCGGCGGCCGGAGACGCGAGCAGCCCAAGCGCAGCCGCCCCCGCCGCAAGCCCCAGCAACATGCGGGAAATGCGCATCTTCACGTTCCTCCTGTTTGCCCTCTTTCGGGGCGTTGTTTTTTGCTTATTGCGTGGGCATTGCGAATGAGCGGGCAATGCCTGTCAAGTGCTGCGAAACAATCTCAAGTTATCCGAGCGCCCGATCCAGGTCCGCGATCAGGTCGTCCGGGCTCTCGATTCCGACGGATAGGCGCAAAAGATCGCCGGGCGCGGGCGAGCCGGCGCCTTCGATCGAGGCGCGATGCTCGATCAGACTCTCGACGCCGCCGAGCGACGTCGCGCGCTTCCAGATGCGCACATTGGCGGCGGCGGCGATTGCCGCCGACTCACCCGCCTTCACGCGGATTGAGAGCATGCCGCCGAAGCCCCCACGCATCTGGCGCCGCGCAACTGCGTGGCCGGGATGCGCGGCAAGGCCTGGATAGAGAACGTTCGAAACGCGCGGGTCGTTGGCGAACCGCTCCGTCACCGCCATCGCGCCGCGGCAGGCGGCGTCCACCCGGAGGTGCAGCGTGCGCATGCCGCGCAGCAGCAGCCAGGCCTCGAACGGTCCAAGGATCGCGCCGCCGTCATGCCGGACCGTCTTGATCGCGTCGAAGATCGCGCCGGTCTCCCGGAAGGCGAGCGCGCCGGCCATCACGTCGGAATGGCCGTTCAGATATTTCGTCGCCGAATGCATGACGACGTCGGCGCCGAGATCGAGCGGCCGGGTCAACAAGGGCGTGGCGGCCGTCGAATCGACGGCAAGCGCCGCGCCGGCGGCCTTGGCGACGGCGGCCATCGCCTGGATGTCCGTAACATGCCAGAGGGGGTTTGCCGGCGTTTCAAGCCAGAGGAGCTTCGTCTCGCCCGCCCGGACCGCCGCTTCCGCCTCTCCGGCCAGGTGCAGGTCCGCGAAATCGACGCGCAGCCGACCCGCCGCCGTCCGGTCGAGCAGCCACTTGCGCAGCCCCCAGTACATTACCTTGGGCGCCACGACGTGCGTCCCGACCGGCAAGCTCTCGAAGACCGCAACGGCGGCCGCCATGCCGGACGCGAACAGGAGCGCCTTTTCGGCGCCTTCCAGCCGGGCGATCAGGCGTTCCGCCGGCGCGCCGGTCGGATTGTCGTCTCGGGAATAGGCGACGCCGGTCGGATAGGTGTTGTCAGGCGCGCGAATGAATGTCGTCGCCGGATGGATCGTCGGCACGACGCCGCCGTATTCCGCCTCGATCTCGCCAAGGGCCTGCGCGAGCATTGTCTCCGGCGACCAGGTGTTTGTCATAAAGCGTTCCTGACAGGGCGTTTCGGTTTCGAGGATGCGGGTTTACAGTAGCGCATTCCCGCATTGCCGGAGCGCCTTACGATGTCCGCCGCACGCCTGCGCCTGCTGTTTTTGAATCTGGGCCACTTCGTCGATCACCTGTTCATGCTGATCTTCGCGAAGGCGGCCTATGACGCCGGCAAGGCCTGGGGTCTCGGTTACGACGAAATGATCATCTACGGGACGCCTGCGGCGGTGCTGTTCGGCGCCTGCGCGCCGCTGGCGGCCGCAGCGGCGGACCGCTGGGGACGCAATCCGCTGATCGTCGTCTTCT
Organism: Pseudomonadota bacterium; assembly: GCA_036732525.1. Lineage (GTDB taxonomy): Bacteria > Pseudomonadota > Alphaproteobacteria > Bin95 > Bin95 > VMCJ01. The sequence continues at coordinate 15,341 of DAINCG010000002.1, forward strand.
TCGTCGGCATCGGCGCGGCCTCCATTCTCGCCAGCTTCGCCACGACGCCGTTCGAGCTCGGCTGCGGCCTTGCGGTGATCGGCGCCTTCGCGGCGATCTACCATCCGGTCGGCATCACCATGATCATCCAGGGCGGCGGCAATGTCGGCTGGCGGCTCGGCGTCAACGGCGTCTGGGGCAATCTGGGCGTCGCGGCCGCGCCGCTGATCACCGGCTTCATCCTGGCGTCATACGACTGGCGGCTCGCATTCGCGATCCCGGGCGTCATTTCGATCGGCATCGGCCTCGCCTTCTGGATGTTCGTAAAGTCCGGCCGCGCGGCGCCGCCGCCCGCCTCGGCGCGTGAGAAAGCGCTTGTCGGCCTTGCCCCCGGCTGGAAGCGCGCGCTCCTCAGCCTCTGCCTCGTCACGATCGGCGGCGGGTTCGTCTTCGGCGCGTTGATCTTCCTGATCCCGCGCCTGTTCGAGGTGAACATGGCCGGCGTTTCGACCGACGTCGCGACGACAGGCCTGTTGGCCGGCATGGTCTATGCCTCCGCCGCGTTCGCGCAGGTCGGCGTCGGCAGGCTGATCGACAACCGGCCGATCAAGCCGGTGCTGGTCACCATCGCCGCCTGCCAGGCGCCGATCATCCTGATCATGGCCTTCCAGCAGGACTGGGCGCTCTTCGTCACGGCGTTCCTGGCGATGGCTGTCGTCTTCGGCCAGATCCCGATCACCGACGCCGTGCTGTCCCGCTACGTGCCGGACAAGTGGCGCGCCAAAGTGCTGTCCGTAAAGTTCGCGCTGAACCTCAGCATCGGCGCGACCGTGCTGCCCTTCGCCTCATTCGTGCTGCAGAGCGGCGGCGACTTCAGCACCATCCTGATGATCCTGGCGGCGGCGGCGCTGCTGATCGTTACGGCCGCGCTGATCCTGCCCTACCAGGCGGCGGGGGAGCAGAACCGCGCCCCGGCCGCCGCGCCTCAGCCGGCGGAATAGCCGGCGAGGATCGCCGCGAGTCCTTCCCGATAGGTCGGGTAACGGAGCTTCACGCCAAGCTCCTCCTTGATGCGCCGGTTGCTGACCGTCTTGTCATCCCGCCAGAAGGTCTGCGCCATGGGCGAGAGTTCCGCCTCCACGAACGGCGTGGCCGGCGGCGGCGGACGGCCCATCAGTTCGGCGGCGTGCTCCAGCACATGCGCCGATTCCGCCGGCATGTCGTCGCAGACATTGTAGACGGCGCCCGGGTTCGGCCGCGCGATCGAGGCGAGCAACACTTCGACGATGTCGTCGACATGGATGCGGCTAAAGCGATGGCCGGGCTTGATCGTGCGCTTGGCCGTCCCGGCCGCGATCTGGTCGATGGCCGACCGGCCGGGGCCGTAGATGCCAGCCAGGCGGAATACATGCGCCGGCGGCTCCAGGTCCCGCCACGTACGCTCGGCCAGAACGCGCCGCTCGGCGCGGCGGCTGCTCGGCTTCAGTTCGAACGTCTCGTCGACTTCGCCGCCGTCCCAATTGCCGTAGACGCCGGTCGTCGAGAGATATCCCACCCAAGCGAGGCCGGGCGCGCCCGACAAGTCGCCGCCGACGGCAAGCAGGCAGGGATCGCCCGCCTCGCCAGGCGGCGCCGAGGTCAACAGATGCGTCGCTTCCGCATAAGCGGGATCGCGGGGATCGAAGGCGCCGGTCTGGTCCGCCCGGACGACGTCGAAGCCGTCGCTTCGCAGACCGGCCGCCTGTTCGTCCGACCGCGCCGTCGCGCCGACCTGCCAGCCTTCGCCCAGCAGGCGCCGCCCCAATCGCCCGGCGGAATAGCCGGGCCCGTAGAGGAAAAGGCGGTTTGGCACCTAGAGTCTTCTCGGATCGAATTGGATCATTTCGCCAACCGGAGCGCCCCGCTGGCTAGGAGGCGTCCGCGACGCGATGCCGGGGCATCGCGAGCGGGCGGCGACGACGTCCAGCGGGGCGCTCCGGCTGGCCTGCAGGCTGGCCCGGAGACGACCCATGGACGGCGTCGCGACGCTTGCCCGATGCACCGCATCGCGCTGCGCGCCGCTCCTTGCCATGGGTCGTCTCTGGGCCACGAAATGATCCAATTCGATCCGAAAAGGCTCTAGTCGATCGGCTTCATCGCGATGGACGTGGCGCGCTCGGTCCCGTCCGGATAGCGGATGCGCGCGTGCTTGCCCGCCCCGCCTTCGACGAGGAGTTCGGCCGCGCCGTAGCCCGCTTCGAGGGGAATCCGCATGATGCGTCCGCCCTCGACCATCTCGGTTTCGGGCATCACGGTCACGACGGGCTCCGCCCTGGCGGCCGCGACCGCCTCCGCGACCGTGGCGCTGCGGCCGACCTTCTCGACGTTCAGGCGGGTCGGGAAGATCACGGTCAGCTTGCCGGCGTCGGCGTCTTCGCAGGCCTGCGTCGGCGTCACCCAGATCGAGTCGACCGATTCCGAACCGTCATGGGCGAGCACGTGGTCGCCCGGCGCTTCCGCGAGATAGAAGTGCGTGTCGAATCGCTTCGGCATGTGCGGCGGCGTGATCCAATGGGCAAAGTGGACCAACCGGTCGAGCGCCAGAACCAGACCTTCCCGTTCCGCGATGTCGGCCATGCCGATCTCGCCCGCCTCCAACGGCTTCCGATAGGTCTCGCCAAGGGCGGCCGCACGGGCGCCGTCGATCAGGGGGCCGCCGCGCTCGGTCCGCGCGAACAGAACGCCGCATTCCTCGAACGATTCGCGCGCGGCCGCCACGCGCACCGCGAGCGCCTTGTCGCTGATATCGTCAACGCCTTCCGACAGCGCGCGCAGCCGCGGGTCGGAATCGGTCGGATCGACGGAGCCGCCCGGAAAGACCAGCGCGCCCGAGGCGAAATCGATCTGGTGGTGCCGGACCACCATGAAGAGCTCCAGGCCGGCCGCGCCGTCCCGGGCCAGGACGACCGTCGCCGCCAAACGCGGCTCAACCGGTTTCGACATTCTTGCTTCCTTCTTCGGACGGACGTCGTCCGGCAGAGTTTATTCCTTGAGCGCGTCCGGACCCAACAGGGCTTCGCGGAAGCGCGCCATGCCGATCACGCCGTTCCGGATCGGCATGGCGACCGGCGGCATGTCGGCGGTGATCTCGACCAGCCCGAAGACAGGACCCGGCCCGGTCATCACCAGTTCGCGCAGTTCGTCGACGCCGGCGTCGTCGCTGACCCGGCGTACGGTCGGAATGCCTGAAGCGGCGGCGACGCCGGCCAGATCCAGATTGACGCCGGTATGACTGACCTGCCCGCCGGTCTCGCCGAAGCGGCCATTGTCGAGGCAGATCACCGAAAGATTTTCTGGCTTACGCCAGCCAATCGTCGCGAGCGCCCAGAGGCCCATGGCCAATTCGGCATCGCCGACGAGCGCGACGACGCGCTTGTTGGGCTGCGCGGTCGCGAGCCCGAGCGCCGTCGGCGTAGCACTGCCCATGGCGCCCAACAGGTAGAAATTGAGCGGCGTCTCGCCGGCCGTCTCCGCATCCCAGATGGCGGAGCCGAGGCCCGCCACGACCAGCAGGTCGGGACTGCGGTTCGCCAGCAGCCGGTGCACGGCGCCCCGGCGCTCGAGGCGTTGCTGCGATCCTGTCGTCATGTCGCCCGCCCCTTCCCTCAAAACACCTTGGCGCCGGTGGCGCGCTGGGAGATCAGCGCGAAGACCGGCAGATAGGAATTGAACGCGAGACGCCCGCTCGCTTCTGTCAACGCCGGGTCCGAAATGACCGATCTTTCCGGCACGACGTCGCCGCCGGTTTCGGCCCGGTTGACGACGACGTTCGCCGCTTCCAGCACGCGCGGGATCGACTGGCCCATCGGCGTCTGCCAGCCGTTGAACTCCCCCCATTCGCCGCGCATCGTCGCGATGGCGAAGAAGGGCGCGCCGGTCGAATGGACGAGGCCCAGCGCATTCACCGCGTTGCCGACGCCGCTCGACTGCATCAGGGCGCAGGCGCGCCGGCCGCCGAGCCAGGCGCCGACGCAGACGCCGACCGCCTCGAACTCGTTGACCAGCGGAAAGCAGTCGATTTCAGGGTCGGCCAGGCAGCGGTCGATCAGCTTGGCGTGCCCGGCGTCCGGCACGTAGACCACCTGGGAAATGTTCAGCCCTTTGATTACGTCGTAGAGTTGGTCCTTCCAGCCGACGTCCACCGCTTCGACCATATCGGTCGGTCCTCCCGCTACTGTCGCGTTCTATTCCGCCGCCGCTGCAGCCGCCCTGGGCCGCAGGCGCGCGACCGGCCGCTCGTCGATCAACACATGCAGCGCCGTCGCGATCAGGCCGAGCGCAATGCACGCATACCAGACGAGATCGTAGCTGCCGTAAAGGTCGAACACCTTCGCGCCCAGAACGACGCCGAGGAAACTGCCGATCTGATGGCCGAAGAACACGATGCCGAACAGCATGGTCATGTACTGCGGTCCGAAGACCTGGGCGACGATGCCCTGTGTCGGCGGCACAGTCGAGAGCCAGAGCACGCCGAGCGCGGCCGCGAACAGATAGACCGACCATTCGGTCACCGGGAAGGAGATGAAGGCCAGGAAGAGCGCCGCGCGGGCGAGATAGATCACGGCCAGCACGCCTTTCTTGCTGAGAGTCGTCGCGACGACTCCGACCGCGAGGCACGCCGCGACATTGAAGACGCCGACGATCATCAGCGCGTTCGCGCCGACCTGCCAGCCAAGCCCGATGCTGGTCAGGAACTGGGGCAGATGCACGCCGATGAAGGTCACGTGGAAACCGCAGACGAAGAAGCCGACGACGAGGAGCACATACCCCCGATGGCGGGCGGCTTCCCCGAGCGCCTGACCGAGCGTCAACCGCGCGATGTCCGCCGTGCTCGGATCCCCCGGCTCCTGCCGGCTGCGCACGAAGACCGCCAGCAGCAGCATCGGCAGACAGACGATCGACAGGCCGACAAAGGCTTCCGACCAGGACATCGACTCGAGCAGCGCGCGGCCGATCGGCGTCACGACGATCATGCCGGCCGACGAGGCGGACGTGATCAGACCGAAGGCCATGGTGCGGCGGCGCTCGCCAACGGCGCGACCAACGGCGCCCAGCACAATGCCCATGCCGCCGGCGGCCTGGGCCATGCCGAGCATCACCCCGGCGGACAGGAAGAAGACCTCCGGCTCAGAGGCCATCGACATCACCCAGAGGCCGCAGATCTGCATTGCGGCGCCGAACAGCAGCACGCGCCACGAACCGAACTTGTCGGCCAGCGCGCCGAAAAACGGCGAAAAGCCGCCCCAGAGCAGGTTCTGGGCCGCCAGCGCGACCGAGAACTGGAAGCTGGTCCAGCCGAGATCCTGGAGCATCGACGGTTGCCAGAGCGGCAAGACGTTCCGCGTGCCCATCGACATCAGGGCCAGAACCGCGCCGCAGAAAACAATGAGGCCAATGGCCGGCCCGCGAACGCGTGCGGGCGTCGCCGGCGCAGCGCCCGGCGGCGCGCCGACGGCCGCGGCCATGGTGCGGCCGTCGGCGGCGGGGCCGGACCATGTGGGCGACGAACGCTCCCGGGCGGACGCATTTGCGGTCACCGGCGACGGGCGGCGCGCGGCGCCGGCATAGGCTTCGATGCGTCCGCCGCCGCGATGTACGCGAACCGGAGTCAAGCCGTCGTCATCGGTGGCGGCCATGGCCGTTCCTCCTCCAAAGCATCCGCGAATTACGGGGTCTACCAGCCGCAGAGCGCCCGAATGGTCGCGCCGGCCCACATCAAGGCGCCCATCGCCTGGCCGTAAAACGGAGCCGCAAGGGCGGTCAGCAGCAGTAGGCCGCCGCCGCCGATCCAAGCCCATGTCGGCAGACCGGTCGTCCGGTCCCCGGGTTCCTGTTCCGTGCTTCCATCCATGCCGGCAATCTGACCGGTCCCGACGCGGACGACAAGCGCGCCGGAAGCGCACCATCTTTGCGGCTTGCGCATGGCGGCGGCGCGCGATTAGCTGTCCGACGACGGGCGCGACGGCGCGAAGGGAGAACGACGATGGAGTTCGTTTACGCGAAGGCGGATGAGGATGGATTCGAGAGCGGCCTGCGCGCCTTCTTCGAATACCGCGATCTCAAGATGAAGGACGCGACCGGCGGCAAGGTCGTCGCGCACGTCGTGCGCGCCAAGCCTGGCGGACATGCCGAGCCGAAGTGGCACGTCCACGATGTCGAGTTTCAGATGTATTACGTCCTGAAGGGCTGGGCGAAATTCGAATATGAAGGCGTCGGCGTCGTCACGGTGAAGCCGGGCGACTGCGTGCACCAGCCGCCGGGCATCCGGCACCGCGAGATCGAGCATTCCGACGATCTCGAACTCTTGGAAATCGTGCTGCCTGCGGATTTCGAAACCCGACTCGTCGATGCGCCCGAAGGCGCTTCGACCTCCGCCTGACCGAACGGGGAAGAACGCTCATGGACGTATCCGGACAGGCCGCCATCGTCACCGGCGGAGCGTCGGGACTCGGGCGGGCGACGGCCGAAGCGCTCGTCGCCGCGGGCGCGAAGGTCGCCCTGCTCGACCGCAACGCCGACCTCGCGGCCGAGACGGCGGCGGCGATCGGCGCCCTCGCCGCGCCCTGCGACGTCGCCGACGCGCAGTCCGCCGCCGACGCCATCGCCAAGGCGCGTGACGCACATGGGCCGGCGCGCGTTTGCGTCAACTGCGCGGGTATCGGCGGATCGGTCCGCATCGTCGACCGGAAGGGCGAACCGATGGACCTCGACCACTTCCGGAAAATCATCGAGGTCAACCTGATCGGCACCTTCAACACCCTCCGTCTCGCCGCGGCGGACATGGCGAAGCTGGAGCCTCTCACGGAAGACGGACTGAAAGGCGTGATCGTCAACACGGCGAGCGTCGCGGGATATGAAGGCCAGATCGGTCAGGCGGCCTACACGGCGTCCAAGGGCGGCATCATCGGGCTGACCATCCAGGCGGCGCGGGACCTGTCCTCGAACGGCGTGCGCGTCTGCACGATCGCGCCGGGCATCATGATGACTCCGCTCCTGATGGGATTGCCGCAGGAGACGCTGGACATGCTCGGCGCGCAGGTCCCCTTCCCGAAGCGCACCGGCGACGCCCGCGAATACGCGTCGCTCGCGATGGAGATCGTTCGGAACGACTATCTGAACGGCGAAGTGATCCGCCTCGACGGGGCGATTCGGATGGGGCCGCGCTGATTTCCGGGAACGATCCGCTTGACGGCTGGTCGCCGGTCGATTTTTCGCCATTCGGAACCGTGCGATGTCCGCCGGGCTGGCGCCCGGACGGCCCGGCCGCGGATGGCCGCGGCGCCGCCGCCCTGTCGCCGGACGGGACCCAACGCCTGGTCGTGCATCTGGCGGTTCACGACGCCCGCGAGGGCGGGCCGGACTTCGCCGCGCGCATGCAGGCCGCGGCCGCGCGGGTTCTCTCCCACCTGGCCGCGCAACCCGGCGCGGCCGCGCCGGAAATCGTCACCATTTCAGGCGCTTCTCAGCCGATCCTCGAAATCGGCTCGACTTTCTACGATGATGCGCAGACGCCGCTGACGCTGATCCGGCAGTGGCATGCTATCGCCCCGCTCGACGCCGATGCCGGACAGCTCGCTGTCGTCGCGTTTTCATTGATGACGCCGGCGCTCCGCCCGACGGCGGCGAGCGCCGATCTCGCGACCGGCTTCCAGACAGGCTTGCGCGCCGCGGCGGCGGCGATCGTCGACGCGGGCGGCGACGCGGATTAAGCCCGCCGGCGGCTAAGAATCCCTTGTGAGCGATTGGCAGGGACATTATTGTGCGCGAACTAAACCAAAACCTCAGGGAGGGTTAATAATGAAACTATCGACCAAGCTTGGCCTGGTCTCCGCTGTCGCTGCCGTCGCGCTCGCCGCGACCTCGGCGCAGGCGGACCGTGTGCGGTGGAAGCTGCACAGCGCATGGGGCAGCTCGGTGCCGCATCTCGGCACCTCGGGCGTTCGTTATTCCGAAACCATCAACGCGATGACCGGCGGCGAAATGCAGCTGAAGTTCTTCGAACCGGGCGCCCTCGTGCCCGCGAACGAAGGCTTCGACGCGACGTCGAAGGGCTCGATCGAGTCGGCCTGGTCCACGGCCGGCTACGACGTCGGCAAGGTCCCGGCGCTCGCCTTCTTCACGTCCGTGCCGTTCGGCCCGGGCTACGGCGAATTCTTCGCCTGGAAGATCTTCGGCGGCGGCAATGAGATCCAGCAGCGCATCTATGCCGAGAACGGCATCAAGCAGATGGACTGCTTCGCGATCGGCCCGGAGACCTCCGGCTGGTTCAAGCAGGAGATCACCGATCTCGAACAGCTCCGCGGCATGAAGATGCGCTTCTTCGGCCTCGGCGCGCGCGTCATGCAGCGTCTCGGCGTGTCGACCCAGCTGCTCGCGGGCGGCGACATCTTCCCGGCTCTCGAGAAGGGCGTCATCGACGCGACCGAATTCTCGATGCCGGCGATGGACATCAAGTACGGCTTCTTCCAGATCGCGAAGTACAACTACTTCCCGGGCTGGCATCAGCAGACGTCCGTCAGCCAGCTTCTGGTCAACATGGACAAGTGGAACGAGCTGACCGACGCCCAGAAGAAGATCCTTGAGATCGCCTGCGGCGAAAGCATCCACCACACCTACGCCGAAACGGAAGCGGTCAACCCGGGCGCGATGCTCGAGATGGGCGAGAAGTACGGCGTGATCACGAAGCGCTGGGACGACGCGACGCTCGCGAAGTTCGAAGAAGCGTGGCTGGAGACGCTGAAGGAAGACGCGGAAAAGGACCCGCTCTTCAAGGAAGTGGCCGACAGCTATCTCGCCTTCCGCGAAACCTACGCCAAGTGGGGCGCGGCGCAGGCGTTGAACTCGACCTACCTGAAGTAGGCGACGTACGCGGGCGGCGCGTTTGAAGCCGCCCGGAAATTGCGACGAGGCGCCCGGGCTGACACCGTTCCGGGCGCCTCACCGCGATATGAACGGCGGACCATAATCGCCGGCGACCTCTGGGAAGGTTTAAGATGGAAGCTATCGCTGGCGGCATTCGTCGCAATCCGGGGCTGACGATCGTGATCGTCGCGCTCGCCATCATCGGCGGCGCCTATGCCTATGTGCTCAGCCTCTCGCCTGACGAGCAGAAGACCCTGCTCTACTTCGTGCAGGACTACCTGCCGATCATCATGTTCGCGTCGCTCGCGATGCTGTTGTTCAGCGGCTTTCCGGTCGCATTCATTCTTGGCGGTCTGGCATTTTTATACGGCCTGATCGGCTATTTCCTCGACATATTCTCGTTGATCGAGTTCTTCAACTTCATGCCGCGCATCTGGTTCAACGGCGCAGAGAACCTGGTGCTCGTCTCGATCCCCGCCTTCGTCTTCATGGGCGTGATGATGGAGCGGTCGGGCGTCGCCAACGACCTGCTCTACTGCGTGCAGGTGCTGTTGAAGAAAGTGCCCGGCAGCCTCGCGCTCGCCGTCGTCGTCATGGGCACGGTGCTGGCCGCGATGACCGGGATCATCGGCGCATCGGTCACCATGATGACCGCGTTGGCGCTCCCCACCATGATCCGGCAGGGCTATAGCCACGCGTTATCGACCGGCTGTATCGCGGCCTCCGGCACGCTCGGCATTCTGATCCCGCCCTCGATCATGCTGATCATCATGGCCGACCTGATGGCGGTCTCCGTCGGCAACATGTTCATGGCGGCGATCCTGCCGGGCCTGATGCTGGCCGCGTTCTACCTCCTCTTCGTCGGCACGTTCGCGGCGCTCCGCCCGAAGATGGCCCCGCCGCTGCCGCCCGAACTGCTCGCGGTTCCGGCGCGCGACTATCCGAAGATGATCTTCAAGAGCTTCCTGCCACCGGTGCTGCTGATCGGCATGATCAAGGGCTCGATCCTGTTCGGCGTCGCGACCCCGAGCGAGGCCGGCGCCGTCGGCGCCTTCGGCACGCTCCTCCTCGCGATCGGCAACGGCCGTCTGACCTTCAGCTTGCTGCAAGGCGTCTGCCATACGTCGGCGCGAACGATCGCGATGATCTTCTTCATCATCGTGAGCGCGACCTGCTTCGCCTATGTCTATCGCTCGCTCGGCGGCGACGACATCGTCGAACACCTGATCACGTCGGCCGGATTCGGCTCCTGGGAGCTGCTCTTCCTGCTGATGGGGATCACCTTCGTTCTCGGGTTCTTCCTCGACTGGATCGAAATCACGCTGATCGTCCTGCCGGTGTTCGCGCCGCTGGTCGCCGGCCTCGACTTCGGCGACCACGTCGCCGCCAAGGACGTGACCTTCTGGTTCCTGATCCTGATGGCGATCAACCTGCAGACTTCGTTCCTGACGCCGCCCTTCGGCTTTGCGCTCTTCTACATGAAGGGCATCGCGCCCAAGGAAGTGAGCATCCAGTCGATCTACAAGGGCATCATTCCCTTCGTCCTGCTGCAGCTGATTGGACTGTTGCTGGTGATCTGGCAGCCGAACATCTCGCTATGGCTGATGAAGTCGGTCTACGACTACTGACGGGCCGGGAGACAGAACAATGAACCAATCGGCTACCTCCACCATCGCCGGGACCGGCGCGACCGTCGGTTCGGCCCGGCCGGACGACGAGCTCGTCCACCTGACGGAAACGCAGATGCCGATGGCGCTGCGTGTGTCGCGGCGGCTTCGCAATACCGTCGATGCGATCGGGCGCTTCGGCTCCTGGTTCGCAATGCCGCTGATCCTGATCACGGCTTTCGATCTTGCGATCCGCAAGACGGGCACGGCCCAGATCTGGCTTGTGCAGAACGTCAGCCCCTATTTCGGCTCGACGCTGCTGCAGGAGCTCGAATGGCACTCCCACACGGTGCTGTTCGTGCTCGTGCTGGGCTTCGGCTACATCTGGAATACCCATGTCCGGGTCGACCTCGTCCGCGAGAATCTGGCGTTCCGGAAGAAGGCGTGGATCGAATTCATCGGCCTCACCATCTTCCTGATCCCCTTCTGCACGGTGGTGACCTACTTCGCATTTCTTTATGTCGGCGATTCGTGGTCCGCGAACCGGACGCCCGACTGCGCATTCTGGGAATGCGGCGAGGTCTCGGCCTCGCTGGTCGGGCTGACGCATCGCTGGATCATCAAGGCCGTGATGGCATTCGGCTTCGTCTTGACCATCGTCGCCGGCATCGCGGTCTGGCTGGAAATGTACATGGTGCTGTTCGGGCCGCAGAACTGGCGCTATCCGCTTTCGACGCTGGAATGGCCCGAAGAAGCCGGCGCCACGATCGAAGGCAAGCAGCGCCTCGACCTGGACGAGGTTCCCGATCAGCTCGAGCTTCGGGCGCAGGAACGCGGCTTGGGCGGCGGACAGAACCAGTCCTGATCCGACGACATGCGGACGGCGCGAGCAGCGCCGTCCGTAATGTTTCCGCATGACGCGTTCTGCTTGATCGAACCGGAGGACGCAGCGCGTGTTGGACTGGGAAAGCCTCTTCAAGCGCTATGTCTGGGACACCCAGACGACGCCGTACTTCACTGCCGTGCCGCGGTTGACCCGCGTGCAGGCGAACTTCGAAGTCCTGGCGTTCTGCCTGTTCTTCGGCATCCTGTTCGCGGTCGTGGCGCTGGGCGCCCTGACCGACAAGGCGCTCTTCGGGCGTTCGCCCCTGCTCGGCCTCTACGCCTTCAGCGTGGTCGCCGCCTGCGTCATCTTCAATTACACCAAGGCGCTGCCGGCCGCGGCCTATCTCGCCGCCGCGCCGATCGCCTGCATCGTCTATGTCGGCGTCTACGGCTTCGGCGATCCGGAACTTCGTCTCGACAGCATCATCGTGGGTGGCTTTCTCCTTCTGGTCGCGCTCTACACGCCCCGCCTCGTCGCGATCTCCAGGACCTACCCCGAAATGCCGGAGGGCGACGCGCCGCCGCGGCGACGCCGCCTGTTCAAGTGACCGGAAATCCCGAGCGCCCGCCCGCGCCGCCGAGCCGGCCGCTGCCGCGCTCGAAACGCTTCCGCCCACATCTCTGCGCGTTTCTCGCAGTCTTCACGCTGACGCTCGTCCTCAATCTCGGCTTCGGCGCCGGCCTGCCGCTGTTCTGGCCGCTGGCCGCCTGGTCGGTCGCGCTCGCGGTGCATTTCTTCATCGCCAGCGCCCACGACGTGAACGAGCGCTGGGTCGACGACCGGGCGATGGAAGTCCGCATGCGGTCCTACGATTTCGACCATATCCGCGACATCAAGGAGCGGGCGGCCAACCGAGAGAACTCCCTGACCCATCCGCTCGAACGCGACCGGGAAAAGAAGGACTAGGGCCTGAATGGCGCTCTCCCCGACAAGCGCCGGCGACCGCCGCTTCGCGACCGAAACGCTCGAAGATGTCGCCGCCCGCATCTTCCAGGCGGCCGGCATGTCGGCGCCGGATGCCCGCCTCGTCGCCAATTCGCTGGTCGCGGCGGACCGGCGCGGCATCCATTCACACGGCGTCCTCCGGGTGATCGACTATGTCCGAAAGCTGCTGCACGAAGGCGTCGACCCAAAAGGCCGGCCCCGCATCGTCAGCGCCAAGGGCGGCGCAATCCGGATCGACGGGGCCAATGCGCTCGGCCAGGTCGCCGGCGCGTTTGCAATGGACACCGCCGTCGCGGCCGCGCGCGAGCACGGCGTCGCCTTCGCCGCGGTGGGCGGGAGCAACCATGCGGGCGCGCTCGAGTTCTTCACGCTTCGCGCCGCCGCGGCCGGCATGATCGGGCTTGCCGGCACAAACGCCTTGCCGACCATGGCGCCCTGGGGCGGGGTCGAAAAGATCGTCGGCCTCAACCCCCTCTCCGTCGCCATGCCGGCGGCGGACCGGCCGCCCTTCGTGCTCGACGTGGCGCTTGGCGCGACGGCGCACGGCAAGATCCGTGTCTACGCCCAAAAGGGCGAGCCCCTGCCCGACGGCTGGTCCTTCGACGCCGAGGGCCGCCCGACGACCGACGCCGCCGCCGCGCTCGACGGTCTGATCCAACCCATCGGGGCGTTCAAGGGCATCGGCCTCGCCGTTGCGGTCGGCTTGTTGTCGACCATGCTGACGGACGCGGGCTATGGCCTGGAGAGCGGCAATATGGTCGACGGCGCCTATGCGGGCCGCGATGGGCAGTTCTATATGGCGATCGACATCGGGGCGTTCGTCGATCCGGCGACGTTCGCCCGGCGAGTCACAGGCGCCATGGACCAGATCGAACAGTCCCGGCGGAAAGCGGGCGTCGACCGCATCTACGCGCCTGGCGGCCTGGAAGCGTCAATCGCGGTCGAGTACGACCGGTCCGGCATCCCATTGAGCGCGGCCACCGTGGCGACGATCATCGAAGCGGCCGAACTTGCCGGCGTGGATGCGTCCGAACTGACTTCGGCGGACGCCGGTTAGATCAGCTAGCCAGCTTCTCCAGATAGGCGGTGAGCGGGCGCCGGTCGATGCCAAGCCGGCTTGGCAAGGTCATATGGCCATGCCGCCAGGCGAAACGATTGGCCGCCGGCACGCCCCAGGCATCCAAGAGCGTCACTGCGTCGCCGAAGGGAGTGACCCCGTCATAACGTCCGGCGATCGAGATGATCTTGTCGGCCGGCGTGGCCGGCGCCGGCGCGGGGGACAGCGCCCCCCGCCAGGCCTCCAGATCTTCCGTGGCCCATCCCGCGTCCGCCAAGGCCTTCGGAACGCCGAGCGCGCCCGCCAGCTTGCCGCCGACGACGCCCATCAGGTCCGGTGAATGCGCGACCAGGCAGCCGGCGTTCGGCCGGGCCGCCTCCGGCCAATCGCCGGCAAGGCCGAGGATGAGTTGCGTGGCGAAGCTGGACATCGACACGCCGAATATCCCGACCGGGCGGTCGAACCGATCGCGCGCCCAGGCGATTTACCGGGCCGCTTCCCGCGACTGCGCGGCCAAGAGCTCCTC
>DAINCG010000003.1:0-10404 GCA_036732525.1 Pseudomonadota bacterium
GCGTCGTCGAACTTCAGCGCGGCTTCGCCGCGGAACTTGGCGACGGTCGGGCCGAACTTGACGGCGATGGAGCCGCGCCAGCCGTCGTCGCCGGACCCCGGGGCCAGTTCGGCGCCGGGAATGCAGCCGGCGACGGTTTCGGGATCGCGCAGCAGCGGCCACACGCGGTCCGGCGGCGCCGGAATGACGGTCTCTTCGCTCAGGGAAGGCATGGCGTCTCGCGGGGAATACGGGAACGGAAGCAACGGAGCGCGTGAACGGCCCCGAAGACTGCAATCTCGCGCAAGTTTGCGCCGTTCGCCCGCCGGCCGCAACTCGGGCCCGCGGGAACGCCGCCCTGATTCTCAGTCGATGGAAATGACGACCTTGCCCATGTGCGCCTGGCTTTCGAGGTGGCGGTAGGCCGCTTTCGCGTCCGCGAACGGGAACGTCTTGTCGATGACGGGGCGGAGGCCATGGCTCGCGATTGCGCGGTTCATCGCCTCGAACATCTCCCGGCTGCCAATGCGGATGCCGCGCAGCCGCAGCGCCCGCCGCATCACCGGCGCCGGGTTCACGGGATCGCCCGCGAAGGAGGAGCCGATCATCGCAACCGACCCGCCGAAGCGCGCCGCCGCCGCCGATTGTTGCAGCCCGCCGGTGACGTCGACGACGACGTCGGCGCCCTCGCCGCCGGTCAGCTTCAGCACTTCGGCCGGCCAGTCCGGCGTCTTGGCGTAGTTGACGCCATGGTCGGCGCCGAGCTGCCGCGCCCGCTCGATCTTGGCGTCGCTGGAGGAGGTCACGATCGCCCGTGCGCCGGCAATCTTGGCGAACTGCACGGCGAAGATGGACACTCCGCCGGTGCCGAGCGCCAGCACGGTCTCCCCGGTCTTGAGCGGCCGCTCGCCGAAGAGCGCGTTCCACGCCGTCAGCGCGGCGCAGGGCAGCGTCGCGGCTTCTTCGAACGAGAGATGCGCCGGGATATGGACGAGGCCATGCTGATCGAGCACGCGGTATTCCGTCAGCACGCCGTCAATATTGCCGCCGAGCGCAGTGACGTTGTCCGCCGCCTTCAACTCGCCGCCGAGCCAGGACTGCATGAAGATCGGCGCCGCCCGGTCGCCGACGGCGAAGCGGTCGACCTCCGGCCCGACGGCGACGATCTCGCCGGCGCCGTCGGACATCGGGATCAGCGCCCCCGGCGTCGCGCCCTGGGAGAAGCGGCCGCTCGCCACCATCAGGTCGCGGTAGTTGAGCGCCGCCGCCCGCATGCGGATCAGCACCTGGCCGCGGCCGGGCTCCGGCGTCGGCTCTTCCATCATGGTCAGGTCGTCGATGCCGTCGGTCTTCGGCAGGCGGTAGAGGCGCATGGGTCGTCTCGCTCGGGGATTCGGAATTTCGCGCGAGCATGGACAGGAGAGGACGGGGGAGGCAACCGGCTGATATCATGTCTTTGCGCAACGGAGCTTCGTGATGCCCGCACATGCCCCTTCGTCGGCCGAGTATGACGCGATCGTCGTCGGCGGCGGCCACAACGGTCTGATCGCCGCCGCATATCTCGCCCGCGCCGGCATGAAGACCGTCGTGCTGGAGCGGCGGCCGATCTTCGGCGGCGCCTGTGTGACGGAAGAGATCGCGGGCGCGCCCGGCTTCCGTGTCTCCACCGGCGCGGCCCAGTTGGGCAACCTCCGGCCCGAGATCGTCGCCGATCTGGACCTTGCCCGTCATGGCTACGAACTCCTGCTGCCGGACCCGCTGACCGTTCTGCCGCAGTTCGACGGCCGCGACCTCGTGGTCTGGCAGGACCCGGCGAAGACGCGCGCTTCGATCGCGGCCTTCTCCGAAGCGGACGCCGACGCTTTGCCGGGCTGGTTCGCCGACTGCGGCCGCTTCTGCGAGATCGTCGAGCCGATGCTCTACGCCGAGGCGACGCCGTCTTTGGGCGACGTGGAGCAGGCCTGCCGCGACGCGGGCCGGCGCGACCTCTTTCGGGACTTCGTGCTGGGGAGCATTCACGACGTGCTCGCCGCCCGGTTCGAAAGCCCGGCCGTCCAGGGCTTCCTCGGTCTGACGGCGACCTTCGGCACGAACGCCGGACCCAGGACGCCGGGGACGGCCTATGTCATGGCGCACCACCTCTTCGGCGCGACGGCGGGGCGCGGCCGGGCCGGCTATGTCCGGGGCGGCATGGGCGGGCTCGCCGAAGCGCTGGCGGCCGCGGCCAGGGGCTTCGGCGCGGAACTCATTTCCGACGCGGACGTCGCCGAAATCGAGATCGGGCCGGGCGGCGCCGCCACGGGCGTCCGCCTCTCCGACGGCCGGCGGCTCCGGGCGCGCCACGTGCTTTCGACCGCCGACCCGAAGCGCACCTTCCTCGGCATGGTCGGGCGGGAGCGCCTCGACGACGCCTTCGCCCGCGCCATCGGCCGCATCCAGATGCGGGGCCAGGCGCTCAAGGTGAACTGCGCCCTGGAGCGGCTGCCGCGCTTCCCGGCGGCGCCCCCCGGCGCGACGCCCGCCCGTGTCAGCATCTGCCCGAGCCTCGACTATGTTGAGGACGCCTGGGACGCGGCGAAACGGGGGCGGATGTCGCCCGACCCGTTCATGACCGTCCACATGCAGTCCGCGATCGACCCGTCGCTGGCGCCGGCGGGCAAGCACACGCTCACCTGCTACGCCCAGTACTTCCCCTATGACCTCGCGCCCGACCTCGGCGGATGGGAGCGGCAGCGCGCGGCGGCGGGGGAGATCGTGCTGCAGGCCGTCGCGCGGATCGCGCCGGACGTCCGGGATTGCGTCGTCGCGGCCGAGGTGCTGTCGCCCGCCGACATCGAGGACCGCTTCGCCATGACCGGCGGCCACCAGTTCCACGGCGACATCACGCCGGGCCAGCTTTTCGACGACAGGCCGGCCGAGGGTTGCGAAGGCGCGCGCACGCCGATCCCCGGCCTCTACCTCGCCGGCGCCGGCGCGCATCCGGGCGGATGCGTCTGGGGCGCGCCCGGCCAGCGCGCCGCCGCCGCCGTGCTGAAGGACGCCCGCTGGAACGCCTGAGCGGTTTGGGGCTAGGCTTTCCGGCAATCAATCCATTGCGAGGGCGGGACCATGCGGCAGATCCGGATCGGCGACATCACCATCGACGCGGTCATCGAGCGGGAAGGGCCGTGGCGGAAGCCAAAGGACTTCTTCCCAGCCTTCGACGAGGCGGTCTTCCAGAGCCACCTGCCGTCGCTCGAGCCGGAGACCTATGACGTCGCGTCCGGCCTGATCAACATGACCTACCAGACCTTCGTCGTGCGTACGCCAAAGCACGTCATCCTGATAGACACCTGCACCGGCGAGGACAAGGGCCACCCGGCGCCGTTCGACTTTCCGGGCAAGGAGCGCTGGCGGAAGGAGCTGTTCGCGCTCGGCGTGAAATTCGAGGACGTCGACTACGTCTTCTGCACGCATCTCCACATCGACCACACCGGCTGGAACACGACCCTGAAGGACGGCCGCTGGGTCCCGACCTTCCCGAACGCGAAGTACATCTTCCACAAGGGCGAGTACGCCGCCTGGGAAGAGGAGCACAAGAAGGGGAACAACCCGCCCGGCACGGTCTTCCGCGACAACTGCCTGCCGATCGTGGAGGCGGGCCAGGCGCTGCTGGTCGACGACGACTTCCAACTGGGCGATCTCGTCACTCTGACCCCGACGCCCGGTCATTCGCCCTGCCACTGCTGCGTCAACCTGCATTCCAGGGGCGAGACGGCGGTGGTGACCGGCGACATGATCCACCACGCCATCCAGGCGCGCGAGCCGACCTGGGCGGCGGCGCCCGACTGGGATCCGGCCCAGGGCATCCAGTCCCGCAAGAACTTTCTGGCATCCGTCGCCGACACGAACACCCTGCTACTGCCGATCCATTTCGCCGCGCCGACCGTCGGCCTGGTGACGGCGGACGGTCAGGAGCGATTCCACTATCGCTACAAGCGGGATTGAGAGCCTTTGCACCGTCCCCTTGGAAAGGCCTGAAATGGAATCCGCGACCGATCCTGGAGGACTGGCGGGGCGAAGCGAGCGGATCGGACCCGACGGACCGGCTTATGACGCGGTCGTCTTCGACCTGCTGACCGCGCTGATCGACTCCTGGTCGCTCTGGAACGCCGTCGCCGGGTCCGCGGACGACGGGCTCCGCTGGCGGAAGGAGTATTTGAAGCTGACCTATGGCGCGGGGCCGTATCGGCCCTACGAGGCCATCGTCGCCGAAGCGGCCGCCGCCGCCGGCCTCCCGCCGTCGCGCGCCGTAGCGCTGGCGGGGCGCTGGGACGAGCTGGCGCCATGGCCCGAAGTGCGGCAGGTGTTCGACGCGATCGCCGGCCGGGCGAAGCTCGCCGTCGTCACCAACTGCTCGGTCGCGCTTGGTCGGCGCGCGGCGGCGCTTGTCTTCGATCGCTTCGATGTCGTCGTCACGGCGGAGGAGGCGGGTTTCTACAAGCCGCGCCGCGAACCCTACGCGATGACGCTCGCGCGGCTCGGGACGTCGCCGGCCCGCACGCTGTTCGTCGCGGGCTCGGCGTCCGACGTGCCCGGCGCCGCCGCGCTCGGCATGCCCGTCTTCTGGCACAACCGGATCGGCCTGCCTGCGGCCGCCGACGCCGCGCCGGATTTCCATGAACGGACTTTGCGCCGGCTGACCGATCTGGTCTGACGTCCATAACGGCCCGTCGCGAAGTCGGGCCGGTTTCTGTTATAATTGCGACGGGCGGACGATGGCCGCGCCCCAGGCGGGCGCCGGCGACCATGGAAAGGAACTTGCCATGCGCCTGCTCTCAGTCCTCCTTCTCGCGCTCCCGATCTCGCTCGCGGCCCGTCAGGCGGCGGCCTGCGACGGCGGGGTGGTCGCGATGATCTACCAGCCGGCCGGCGCGGTCTTCGTCGCCGAGGTGAACGGCGTACCCGTCGGCGAGGCGCTGGAGCCCGGCCAGTCGTTCACAGGCACGCGCCGGCTGCCGCCCTGGCTGCTGCCGGGCACGAATGAGGTCGCAGTTTTCGTCGAGACGCCGTCCGACGAAGGCGCGATCGAAGTCTTCCTGAACTGTCCGGAAGTTCTGGCTTCCGGGCCGGGCAAGAACGCGAATTCGTTCGGCGTGCTGCGCCTGGATGCTGCGGGGCGGCAGGCGTTCGACTTCGAGGCCCCGGCCGGGTCGACGGTCGATCTGCCGTATTCCGACGCCGTCCATGCCGGCAACGCCGGACTCGACGACCGCGTCAGGGCTATGCAGGCCGCGTTCCGCGCGGGCGACGTCGGGGCGATCGTCGATGAGTTCGCAACCATGCGCGACGTCGCCGCCGCCATGGGCCAGCCGATCGGCCGGGATCAGATGCAAGGCATGCTTTCGCAGGTGCTGCCGCAAGCCGATGTCAGCTATCTCGACGCCTGGAGCATTCGTGAAGCCATGGGCGGCCGGCTCCGCGTCGTAACCGGGCCGGACCGCGTCACGCCGCCGATCCTGATGGACGGCGGACGCTTCCGCATGAAGACCGCCCGCATCTGGTCGCACATCGACGGCGACTGGCGCATCGTCGCGCAATAGCAGGCGTCGCGGCGGACGCCTGTCCGCGCGCGCCGGGTCGAGTCGTCTCCCGATCAACCGAATATTCACGGGCCGTGGCGCAATTTGCGGCGACAGTCTTCTTCGTGATCGAAACAGAAGGGTACCAGATGCGATTGCTCGGTTGGTTGAAGCGGGGCGACGCGGCCCAGGATTCGAACATTGCGGCCAAGCTCGACGCCGCGAACCGTTCGATGGCCGTTATCGAGTTCGATCCCGAAGGCGTCATTCAGGACGCCAATGAGAATTTTCTCGCCGCGCTCGGCTACGAACTCTCAGAGATCGTCGGCCGCCATCACCGCATCTTCGTCGATCCGGCCGAGGCGGCCGGCCCGGACTATGAGCGGTTCTGGCAGAACCTGCGCAATGGCGAATTCGCCTCCGCGCAATACCAGCGGTTCCGCAAGGACGGCCAGGCGATCTGGATTCAGGCGACCTACAATCCGCTGCTCGACGAAGAGGGCAATGTCACGGGCGTCATCAAGTTCGCGTCCGACATCACCGAACAGAAGCGGGCCGCGGCCGACGCCGCCGGCAAGCTCGCGGCGATCTCCCGGTCCCAGGCGGTGATCGAGTTCACGCTGGACGGCAAGATTCTCGACGCCAACGAGAACTTCCTGAGCGCTCTCGGCTACAGCCTGCAGGAGATCCGGGGCCAGCACCACCGCATGTTCGTCGACAAGGCCTATGGCGAGAGCGCCGACTACCGGGAGTTCTGGGCGGCTCTGGCGCGCGGCGAGTTCCGCGCCGACGCCTTCCAGCGGTTCGGCAAGGGCGGCAAGGCGATCTGGATCCAGGCCTCCTACAATCCGATCTTCGATGCGGCCGGCAAGCCGGTGAAGGTCGTCAAGTTCGCGACCGACATCACGGCGCAACGGAACGCCGTCAGCGAGCTCGACGAGGCGCTGCAGCAACTGGCCGCCGGCGAGCTCGGCGTCGAGATCGTCACGGCCTTCCCCGGCGACATGGAGACCCTGCGCACCGCCTTCAACCAGTCCGTCGACCGGCTGCGGGAACTCGTCTCCGAGATCCGCGCGGCGACCGGCGAGGTCGCCTCCGCGGCCGGCGAGATCGCCAGCGGCACATCGGAACTCGCCCAGCGGACCGAGCAGGCGGCCGCCAACTTGGAAGAAACGTCGGCGTCGACGGATCAGCTTTCCACGGTGGTCAAGCAAAACGCCACGAACGCCAAGAACGCGGACGTGCAGGCGGCCGAAGCGCATCAAAACGCCAAGACCGGCGGCGACGTCGTTCGCAAGGCGGTCAGCGCAATGAGCGAAATCGAGGAATCGTCCCGCAAGATCAACGAGATCATTGGGGCGATCAAGGAAATCGCGTTCCAGACCAATCTGCTCGCGCTCAACGCGAGCGTCGAGGCGGCGCGGGCGGGCGAGGCCGGCAAGGGCTTCGCGGTCGTCGCGCAGGAAGTGCGGCAGCTCGCGCAGCGCTCCGCGGATGCGGCGGTCGAGTCGACGGCCCTGATCCAGAGCAGCAGCAGCCATGTCCGAGACGGCGTCGAACTGGTCAACCAGGCGGGCGAGGCTCTGAACGGCATCGTCGAATCGATCGAGAAGGTCGCCGGGGTCATCCGCGAGATCTCGACGGCTTCGGCCGAGCAGTCCTCCGGCATCCAGGAGATCAACGCGGCCGTCTCGAACATGGACGAGATGACCCAGCAGAACGCCGCTCTCGTCGAGGAAAGCACGGCCGCCGCGAAGGCGCTCAGCGATCAGGCGAGCCGTCTGGACGAGCTGATGGAGTACTTCAAGCTGGACAGCGGCGCCGGCCGCCGCCCGGCGCAAGTTTCCCAGCGTCGACGCTCGGCCGCCTAGGGCGAGGCGTTCGGGACCCTTTTTGGACGCGGGGTCGGACTGTCGTAGCCTCCGAGACGCTGACATGCGGCTCTCGGAGGACACGACATGATCATGCGCATCTTTCAGGTGACGACCCATCCCGGCAAGGAAGCAGCGTTCGCGGCGTTCTTCCACGAAACCGCCATTCCGCTGATGAAAGGCACGGACGGAATCGTTTCGGTTCTGCCGGGGGCCGCGCGGCCGGAGAGCCCGCGCGAGTTCAGCTTCGTTATGGTCTGGAAAGACCTCGAATCGCTGAAGGCCTTCGTCGGAGAGGACTACGAGAGCCCGCACATCGACCCCGCGGAAGCCGAACTCGTGGCCGCCAGGACGATCAAGCACTACGAACTCGTCGAAGCCTGACCGCCGCGGGGATCGCCGAAGCAGGGCCGCGCCGCGGCCGGGCGATCGGTCTGTGCGCGCTTCCGTTCGGCCGACGGCTTTGGCAAGCTTCCGCTCCTGGTCGATCCATGGAGCGCCGCCATGCCGCATGCCCTGCGTTTCCAAACGGCGATCATGCCAAGCTGCGCCATCGACGAGTTCATCCGTCGCTTCCGCCATGCGGAGACCGCCGGCTTCGACATGGCGACGACCGGCGACCATTTCTGCGACTGGACCAACCCCAGCCGCCCCTGGATGGAAGGCTGGACGGCGCTGACCGCTGTCGCCTGCAACACCGCCCGCATCCGGATCGCCCACTACGTCAACCAGATGCCGCTGCGCAATCCGGCGATGCTCGCCCGCCAGGCGCTGACGCTCGACCACATTTCCGGCGGCCGGCTGGAGGTCGGGCTCGGCATCGGCCTCGTCATCGATCCCGCCTACGACATGATCGGCGTGCCGAACTGGACGACGAAGGAACGGGTCGACCGGTTCCCGAACTACGTCGAAGTGGTCGACCAGCTTTTGAGCAATGCGGAGACCACCGTCGAAGGCCCCTATTACAGCGCCAAGGGCGCCACGATGTATCCGCGGCCCGTGCAGTCGCCCCGCCCGCCGATCGTGATCGCCGCGCTCGGTCCGAAGATGATGCGCATTGCAGCCAAATACGCCGACAACTGGAACACGCTGAGCTTCGCCGAGGACTTCCCGGCCCAGCTTGCGGAGGTGAAGGACCGGGTCGCGCGCATGCGGGACTATCTTGATGAGGCCGGCCGCTCGCCGGACGACGTGCGCTTCTCCTACCAGATGTTCGATCCCGCCTCCCGCGCGAGCGGCGGCGCGATCACCTACTATCGGTCCGACAACCTGTTCCTCGACATGGCCGAAAGCCTGATCGAGCTCGGCGTCAGCGAACTCGGCCCCTACTATCCCGCGCTTGAGGACCAGTACCCGGCCTTCGAACGCATCGGCCAGGAACTGATCCCGGAGCTGAAGCGGCGGCACGGCGGGCCGTCGTCACATTGACGGGCCTGCGGGGCCGGCTGCGAGCCCGGCGTCTTGCGATACGGCGCGCGCCCGGTCTCGTTCAGGCAAGACCGAGGCCGGTTCGGAACCCAGGCGCGAACTGCGCGGCGAGATAGGCGACGTAAAGCGTCAGAAGCACGACGCCTTCGAGGCGGGACACCTGCCATTTCGTGATTGCGAAGGCGACGAGCAGAAGCGCGGTCCCCAGCATCACCCAGATATCGAGCGCCGCGATCTCCGCGGGCACCGCGATCGGCGAAACCATTGCGGTGACGCCCGAGATTCCAAGTATATTGAAGATGTTCGAGCCGATGATGTTGCCGAATGCGACGTCGCCGTGGCGTCGCAGCGCCGCCATGACCGACGTCGCCAGTTCCGGCAGCGATGTTCCGACCGCGACGAGCGTCAGGCCGATCACCGCTTCGGAGAGCTCCGCCGCCCGCGCGATCTCGATCGCCGCGCCGACGAGCAGGTCCGCGCCCACGACGACGCCCGCGATGCCGGCCGCGGCCAAAAGCAAGCCGGCAGACAGCCCCATCTGCTTCGGCGCGACGTCCGACGCTTCCGCCGCCCGGACGTCGGCCGCGGGACCGCCCCGGCGCTCGGAGAGGTATGTGTAGACGGTATAGGCGATCAGCAGGCCGACGAACGCGCCGCCGGCCATGCGGCCGAGGACGCCGACCATGACGACGCCGGTCAGCAGAAGGCTGACGCCGATCAACACGGCGCCGTCCCGGCGAAACGCCTTGGGCGTCGTGGCCATCGGTAGAATGGCGGCCGACAGCCCGAGAATCAGCAAGATGTTCGCGATGTTGGAGCCGACGACGTTTCCGATCGCGATCTCCGGCGCTCCGATCAGCGCCGCCTTCAGGCTCGCGACAAGTTCGGGCATCGACGTGCCGAAGCCGACCAGCGTCAATCCGATGACCAGCGGCGACACGCCGAGCCGCGTCGCGACCGCAACGCTGCCCTTCACAAGGAGTTCCCCGCCGACGAGCAGCAAGGCAAGCCCGCCCGCGAGTTCGAGCCAGATCATCTATGAATCCCCCGTAGGTCGGAACGTGCGGATCTTCGGTAGACATCGCCAGATCCAAGCCGCCCACGCATATGGGGAGCCTCTCTTGCTGACGCATCAGGTCCAGCTATCTGATTTGGAAGATTGAATTCGTCCAAGTGGCGGCGTCGGCGGGTCAGCCGTCGGCGCCGCTACTGGATCGCCGCGCCAAGGTGAGAGCGGCGCTCTCCGCCGTGTCGAACCACGTCCCGTCGCCGTGGATCAGACGCAGAACCATCGCGCCCTCGATCAAGAGCGCCAGGGCTTGCGCCAAACCGCGCGCGTCCGCCCTTCCGGCGTTCGAAAGACCGTCGCGCAACGCGCGTTCAACCGCCGTCTTCTGTGCCGCGGCGGCTTCGCGGGCCGGGTGGCCTGGCGCCCAGGCCAGTTCCATGGCCGCGCGGGTGAAACCAGAGCCTCGCCAATCCGGCGACTGGGACCAAGCCCGCAGCCCGCCAAACACCAGGCCGATCAGCGCTTCCGCCGTTGGCGGCGTTTCCTGGCGCCATTC
>DAINCG010000003.1:10425-12594 GCA_036732525.1 Pseudomonadota bacterium
ATCTGGCGCGCGGCAAGGTCAACCTGAGCCTCGAGGACCGCGGCGATTAGGGCGTCTTTTGATGGGAAATGATTGTAGAGCGTCCGTTTCGTAACGCCGGCCGCCTCCGCAACCGCATCAACGCTGGTCCGGCTGTACCCTTCTCGGTAGAATAGTTTGTATGCATTTTCTAAAATAAGAACGTGTGTATTCTGAGATCGTTTCTGCATCCCAAATAGTATACTCATAAGTGAATTGTTTTTCCAGAAATGCCCGGCAAAGATTGATTGGGCGCGAGAATTTTTTTTGAGATGCGAGTCTGGGTAGAAGATCGGTTGAAGCGGTCTCGGTGCGCGGGGGCAGAAAATGATACTTTCCGCGGCGGTGGTTCTGGTGCTCTTCATCGCGGGCGATACACTCGTCGATAATTTTTCGCTTCCTATTCCGGGCGCAACCTTGGGTCTTGTTCTTCTGACGGGATTCTTCGCCTATAGGGGCGGGCCCGATTCAGGCTCTGAAGACTTATTCGATTTTGCTGTTCCATACTTTCCGCTTTTTTTCGTGCCTGCCGCAGTCGGCGTGATTGGGAGTATAGATATTCTTGTTTCGGCATGGCCGCATGTTCTGTTCGCGATTGTTTTTGGCACGGCAATCGCGCTCGTCTGTACGGGTCTGGCGTTTGAAGCGCTCTTGCGCCGCATGGGCCGAAATCTGAATGAATGACTGGATCGCAATGGCGGAGCGCCAGCCGCTCTTCGCCGTCGCCTTGACCGTATTGGCCTACGCCATAGCAGAAATCATATGGCGGCGCGCTCGGCGCAACGCGCTCCTCAATCCCGTGCTCATAGCGACTGCCGCAATAGCCGGCTTCTTGACGTACTTTGACATGCCCTACGACAGCTATTTCAAGCAGGCGGCTCCGATAAGCGAGACGCTGTCGCTCTTGATCATCCTGCTTGCCGTGCCGCTCTGCCGGCAATTCTTCCTGATCCGCGAAGCAGGCATGCCAATCGGCGCGAGCCTCCTGATCGGGGCCATTGTGGCCCTGATCGGCGCGCTGACCCTGCCAGTGGCGTTCGACGTCGGCGATGGACTGTTGGCGACGATCGCGCCCAAATCCGCGACGACCGCTGTGGCGGTGGAAATCGCAGATCGGCTCGGCGGGCGTTCAGGCCTGACGGCCGTAATCGTTATCTCCACTGGCATCTTCGGCGCCGCATTCGGCATTCCCATTTTGCGGGCTGTGGGCGTGCGAGACGATCGGGCCATCGGGTTTGCGCTGGGCGTCGCCTCCCATGGCATCGGCATGGCGCGGGCGTTTCAGCTTTCCGAGCCGGCCGGGGCATTCGCCAGTCTCGGCATGATCTTGCACGCCGTCTTGGCGATCCTGCTCGTGCCGCTTGCGCTTGAGGCGATCTGAAACCGCGCGGAAAGCGCAAATTGCCGAAGACGTCCGGCCTGCTAGGGCGGCTCGCCTTCAGCCCCTTAGATATAGATCGAATACCCGCCGTCGACTGGGATCGAGGCACCCGTCACGAAGTCGGACGCCGAACTGGCAAGATAGACGGCCGTGCCGCAGTGGTCGTCCGGGTCGCCCCAGCGGCCCGTCGGGGAACGGGACAGGACGCGTTCGTGGAGGCCCGGCACCTGTTCCCGCGCCTGGCGGGTCAGGTCCGTGTTGATCCAGCCGGGCAGGACCGCGTTCACCTGGATGTTGTCCTTGGCCCAGGCGCTCGCGAGCGACTTGGTGAGCTGGACGATGCCGCCCTTCGACGACGCGTAAGGCGAGGAGAAGGCCGCGCCGAAGATCGACATCATCGAGCCGATGTTGATGATCTTGCCGCCGCCGACCTTCTTCATCTCCGGATATGCCGCCTGGCAGCAGACGAAGGCGCTGGTCAGGTTGACGTCGAGCACGAGGCGCCATTCCTCCAGGCTGATGTCCTCGGGCTGCTTGCGGACGGCCGTCCCGGCGTTGTTGACCAAGATGTCGAGCCGGCCGAAGCGCTCGACCGTCGCCTGGATCATCGCCCGACAGGAGGCTTCGTCGGCGACGTCGACGACGACGCTGTCCGCATCGGCGCCCAGGCCCTGAAGCTCCGCGACTGCGGCCGCGTTCTTCTCCGTATTGCGGCCGGCGACCATGATCGACGCGCCGGCTTCCGCCATGCCCCGGCCGAACGCCAGCCC
>DAINCG010000003.1:12659-22550 GCA_036732525.1 Pseudomonadota bacterium
CAGCGCGACCTTGCCCGATAGATCGAAGAGCTTCACGGCCTCAGGCCTCCCCGCGCACGTAGCGCTTGGTCACGATGCGCAGATGGTCTCGGAAGTGCGGGCGGAGCTTGTCGGTCCACGCACTGTTGGCCGCCTTGGCCCAGGCCTCGGTCTTCACGACCTCCGGCGCCTCCAGGCTGTAGACGGCGACGTATTTCCGGCCGCCCGGCTCCGGCGACGCCGCGACATAACGGCGAGCGGAGATGCAGCCGGAAACCTTGGAAAGGTCGGGAATGTGCTCGCCGTCGTACCACTTGTTGAAGTCGTCCTCGACCTCGGCGTCGACGTTCATGGCGTTGACGAGAAGGCCGCCCGCGCCTTCCGGAAACTTCATGTCGCCCGGCAGGGTCTGGATGCCCTCGTAGCGCATCAGCCGGTCGCACATCGCGGTCACCCGCTTCGACCAGACGGTCAGGTTCTCGCCGCCGATCGCCTTGTAGGCGTCGCTCCGCAGCACGTCGATGCTGTCCAGGTCGTAGGAGGCGACGGCGACCGTCGGGTTGCTGACGCTGATCCAGCGCTCGCAAAGGCCGAAGCCCGGCACGGCCTCGCGTTCCGGAATGTGTTCCAGGTCGTACCAGTCGTGGAATTCATCCGCGTGGGCGTTCTTGAAGTCGAAGCCCACCAGCAGCATGCCGCGCGCCATTTCGCGTTCCTCCCTTGCAGTCAGTCTTCGCCCATCCGGCTGATCACCTCGCGCAGAATCATGGTGCGGTTGGTGGCGTAGGGGCGGATTTCGGTCGGCCAGCGGCCGGTGTCGCCGGCCGTGTCCCAGGCCTTGGTCTTGACGACGTCCGGGCTCTCCAGCTCGTAGATGATGCTGTACTTGGCCTCGTTCCCCGGATCGATCCGATGCAGCTTGCCGGTGTAGTACATCTCCATCTCGATCCGCTTGGAGCGGACGGCGGACAGCACGCCCGGCACGGCGGCGAGCTGGGGCATGTGCTCCGTCTCGTAGAGATGGTTGAAGAGCTCCTCCCGGTCGGCCGGGATGTCCATGCTGACGGTCAGGAACCAGCGCGACTTGATCGCCATCGCCTCGTCTCCCCTCGTTTCACCAGCGCCCGATGACCTTGCGCAGCACGTGGCGGCGGTTGGTCGTGAGCGGCCGGACCTCGGAAGCCCAGCGGCCGCGTTCGCCCGCCGCCGCCCATGCCTCGGTCAGCAGGACGTCCGGGCTCTCCAGTTCGTAGATCACGGAATAGCGGGGCTCGTCGCCGGGATCGATGCGCACCTGCTGGCCGCCGAGCATGGTCTCCAGCGGCTCCCGGACGGACCGGGTCGCGGCCAGCACGCCCGGCACGCCGCGGAGGTCGGGCGCGTGCTCCGTGTCGTAGACCTCGTTGAAGAAGGCCTCGTGCTCGGCGGGCACGTCCATGGAGACGGTGAAGTACCAGCGCGTCTTCTCGTGCATCAGGCGGAACCCGTCAGGCGTTCGCGCAGCAGGGCGGCGCCTTCCGCCAGCGCCTTCAGCTTGCCGAAGGCGACCTCGCGGGAGAGGTATTTCATGCCGCAGTCGGGCGCCGCGATCAGCCGTTCGGCCGGCAGGTGCTTCAGCGCGCCTTCCAGCCGCTCGGCGACCTGCTCCGGCGTTTCGACAGCCTCGGAGCCGAGGTCGAGCGCGCCGAACATGATCTTCTTGGACGGCAGGCGCTCGACGATGGCGGGGTCGAGCTTCGGCTGCGCCGCCTCGATCGAGATGATCTTGGCGGCCGTCCCGTCGAGCTCCGGCAGGAAGGAATATCCGGACGGCTTGTCCTTCACCACATAGGCGTAGCCGAAGCAGAGATGGACGACCGTCGGCCCCTCGACGTCGCCCAGCACGTGGTCGATCGCCTTCAGCCCGTAGGCGGCGGCGTCCTCTGGGTGCGCCTGCATGTGCGGCTCGTCGATCTGGATGATGTCGGCGCCGGCGGCCTTCATGTCCTTGATCTCGGCCCTGAGCGCCTCGGCATAGGCCATCGTCAGGGCTTCGGGGTCGTTGTAGTGCTCGTCCTTCGCCATCTTGCCCATGGTGAAGGCGCCCGGGATGGTGACCTTGACCGGCCGGTCAGTGTGCCGCTTCAGGAAGGCGACCTCGTGCACCTGCACCGGCGTCGTCCGCCGGATCGGGCCGACGACGCGCGGCACGGTCGTCGGCTTGCCGGTGCGGCCGGGCACGACGCCCGGATTGTCGATGTCGATGCCGTCGAGCGCGTTGGCGAAGTGGTTGAAATAGCTCTCGCGGCGAACCTCGCCATCGCCGACGACGTCGATGTCGGCGCGCTCCTGGTCGTGCAGCGCCGTCAGCGCCGCGTCGTCCTGCGCCTCTTCCAGGAGATCCGGGCCCGGCCGCCAGACCTCCTTCATGCGCACCCTGGGCGGGCCGCTGCCGAGCAGGATCGCCTTGTCGACCAGCCAGGCCGGCTGCGGGTAGCTGCCGACCAGCATGGTCGGTATCAGTCGGTCGAACATTGGGGGCCTCGCCTACATCATCGTCTGCGGAAGGAAGAGTGAGATCGTCGGGAACAGGATCAGGATCAGCAACACGACGAGCTCGATGATGACGAACGGCAGAATGCCGAAATACATGTCGCTGATCGAGACCCTGCCGTCCGACGCCGACACCACGGCGAACAGGTTGAGCCCGACCGGCGGCGTGATGACGGCGATCTCGATCATCTTGGTCAGGATGACGCCGAACCAGATCGGCTCCATGCCGTAGCCGACGACCACCGGGAAGATGAACGGCACGGTCATCACCAGCATGGAGAGCGGGTCGATGAACATGCCGAGCAGCAGGTACATCAGCACCATCAGGACCAGGAAGCCGTTCGCCGAGAGGCCGCTGTTGATGACGACGTCGGTCAGGTCCGTGACGAAGCCCGAGATCACCAGGAAGCGCGAGAACAGGAGGCCTGCGATGATCAGGATGAACAGGACGGAGGTCAGCTCCGCCGTCTGCTTGACGCTGTCCCAGACGTCGTGGGTCGTGATGCGCCGGCGGGCGATCGAGATGAACAGCGCGCCGACCGCGCCGAGCGCGCCTGCCGCCGTCGGCGGGGTGATGCCGGTGTAGATGCCGCCCAGCACGATGAAGACCAGCGCCAGCATCGGCCAGAGGCCCTTCAGCCCCAGCATCTTCTCGCGGATGGTGGAACGATTGACGGTGGGCGGCGCCCAGTCGGGGCGGAGGCGCACCATGATCGGGATGACGGCGATGTAGAAAGCCGCCGTCAAAAGGCCCGGCAGGATGCCGGCGATGAAGAGCGCGCCGATGCTCTGTTCGGTCAGGATGCCGAAGATGACGAAAGTCAGCGACGGCGGGATCAGCGCGGCGAAGGTGCCGGCGGCGGCGATGCAGCCGGCGCTGACGCCCTTGTGGTAGCCCAGCTGCATCATCTCCGGCAGCGCGATCCGGGTGAACATGGCGGCGTTCACAACGGTCGAGCCGGAAATCGCCGCGAAGCCGGCCGACGCGACCGCCGTCGCCATGAAGAGGCCGCCGCGCACCGATTCCAGCCAGCGGTTCACCGCCGCGTAGAGCTCCGAGATGATGCCCGAGGCGGATGCGATCGCGCCCATCAGCACGAACATCGGGATGACGGCGAAGGCGTATTCGCTCGCGGTCGCGTAGGGCAGGCTCTGGAAGGTGACGATGGTGTAGGTGGCGCCTGTCGTCAGATACATGCCGGCCGCGCCCACGAGCGCGATCGAAAAGGCGATCGGCACGCCGAGGCCGGAGATGGCGAGCAGGGCGACGATGGCGACGATGCCGGTGACGAGCGCGTCGGTCATGTCGCAGCGTCCTCCTCGACCGGATGCGGCGCGGCGTCGTCCGGCAGGCCGAGACAGAGGCGGACGAACTGGCGGGCGGATTCCAGCATGGCGATCACGCAGCCGGCGCACAGCAGGATCTTGCCCGGCCAGATCGGAAATGAGCTCTGCCCCATCGATCGCTCGTCGATGGCGACGCTTTGCTCGGCCGCGATATAGCCGCGCCAGGCGAGGAAGCCGAAGAAGGCGATCGCCGCGACGAGCGCCAGACCGAGCGACAGCTTCGCCCAGACGCCGCGGAAATTGTTCGACAGGATGTCGACGGTGATATGGGCGCGCCGCCGCTGCGCCTGGGCGAGGCCCATGAAGACGATGATGGCGAGCCCCGCCTCGGAGAGTTCGAGCGCGCTCGGCACCGGCCTGCCGAGGATCGAGGTGCCGAAGATGTCGGCCGCGCCGATCAGCGCGACCAGGCCGATGAAGATCGCGGCGACCGCAAGGGCCGCGACGCAAAGCCATTGGATGAGGGCGTCAAGTCTGATCGCCAGGGTGCGCATCGGAAAGCCGTCCCATATTTCGTGGCGCGCCCCCGGCGCCGGACGTCGGCGCCGGGGGCGTTCGTCGGCTCGGTCGGTCGCCTATTCGGACTTGTGGGCGTTGTAGTAGTCCATGATTTCCTTGGCATAGGCGCGCGCCTGATCGCCGAGGCCCTGGCCCTCCATGGTCTCGATCCAGATGTCGACCATGTTGGGAACGGCGGCGTTCAGCTTGTCCTGATCCTCGAACTTGATGAGCTGGGCGCCTTCCTTGAGCATCGTCTCAAGCGCTTCCTGCTCGATCCGCTCGGTCTGGTCGGCGGCGAACTTGGTCGCGTCGAGGCCGACTTCGACCAGCAGCTTCTGGGCGTCCTCGGAGAGCGATTTGAACTTCGTGAGGTTCATCGCCAGGAAGTAGGCGTTAATGCCGCCGAACTTCACGTCGATGATGTAGGGCGCCACCTCGTGCAGCTTGTAGGCGATGAAGTTGGCGTTGGTGAGATAGGAGCAGTCCATCGAGCCGCGTTTCAGCGCCTCGTAGTTCTCCGTCGGCAGCACGTTGACGGGGGTGACGTCGATCGCCGCGAACATCTTCGGCATGTAGTTGCCGAACGTCCGCACCTTCAGTTCCTTCAGGTCCGCCATCGTGCGGACCGGCTTGGTGCAGATCAGCTTGTAGTTCGGCAGGTAGCGGTAGACGAGCGGCTTGATGTTGTTCTTCTTGAATTCCGCGATCTGGTCGGCGTTGGTCTTCTCCGCCTCGATCGCGGCGTACATGGCCTGCGGCGGGTCGAAGAAGGTCATCGGCAGGCTGTTGGTCATCGCCGCGAACGGCAGCGCCGAGGTGAAGTAGCCCTGCACCAGCGAGCCCATGTCGATCGCGCCGCTGGAGACGAGGTCCAGGATTTCGTTCGATTTGCCGAGCGCGCCCGAATAGAAGAATTGCACCTTCATCTTGCCGCCGGAGCGCTTTTCCAGCTCCTCGCCAAACCATTCCGCCGGCTGCTCCATGTAGAGCGCCTTCGGGAAGCCGGTGGCGTGCTTGAAGGTGACGCTCGGATAGTCCTGGGCGCTTGCGGCGCCGCCGAGGCCGACCGCCAGCGCGGTCGCGCCGAGCAGCATTCTGATCGAAATTCGCATGATTGCTTCCTTCCCTTGCCGGATGTCGCGCCTTTTCGGCGCGGTTCTTGACGTTCGACGCCCTGGACCGGCTTGTTCCCGCCGTTTCGGACGACGCGCGACGGAAAGGCTACCGCCGTTCCGCCGAACGGCAAAGGGACTGCGGATTCGGCGCTTTCGCTTTACCGTCTGGCGAAATCCGATTTGCGAGGGAGGAGACCCACGCCATGAGCAGGGCGATCCGGATTCATCAGAATGGCGGCGCCGACGTGCTGACGTTGGACGACGTGGCGCCGGGCGAGCCGGGCCCCGGCGAAGCGCTGGTGCGTAACGGCGCGGCCGGCGTCAACTTCATCGACCTGCACCAGCGCGAGGGCCGCTACCCGCTGCCGGCGCTGCCGGTCACGCTCGGCATGGAAGGCGCCGGCGTCGTCGAGGCGGTCGGGCCGGGCGTCGACTGGGTCCGCCCCGGCGACCGCGTCGCCTACGTGATGGGCGGCCACGGCGCCTGCCCGGCCGCATACGCCGACCACGCGGTCGTCGACGCCGCCGGCCTGATCCTTTTGCCCGACGAGATTTCGGACAAGGTCGGCGCGGCGATGCTGCTGAAGGGCCTGACGGCGCACTACCTGGTGAAGTCGTCCTTCCCGGTCGCGGCGGGGCAGACGATTCTGGTCCACGCGGCGGAGGGCGGCGTCGGCCTGCTCTGGTCCAGATGGCGAAGGCGCTCGGCGCCCGCGTCATCGGCGTCGTCGGTTCGGCGGCGAAGGCGGACCTGGCGCGCGAGTATGGCGTCGACCACGTGCTGCTGCGGGGCGAGGACGACATCGCGGCCCGGACGCGCGCGCTGACCGGCGGGGAGGGCGTGCCCGTGGTCTTCGACGGCGTCGGCCAGGCGACCTTCCGCGCCTCGCTCGAAAGCCTCGCCGTCCGGGGCACGCTCGTCTCCTATGGCAGCGCGTCGGGCGCCATTCCGCCTTTCAACGTCTTCGAGCTGAACCCGCTGGGCTCGCTCTACGTCACCAGCGCCGGGCTCGCCTGGTACACCCGCTCCCGCGCCGAACTCCTGGAGCGGGCGGCCGACCTGATCGGCATGACGGCGACCGGCGCGCTCCGCATCCCGATCCTGCAGGAATGGCCGCTGGAACAGGCGGCCGATGCGCACCGGGCGCTGGAGGCCGGGACGACGACCGGGATTACCGTGCTCACGCTGTAGACGGCGGCGTGCCCCGGCCGATGCCATAATAAGTGAGGCCGTGCCGGGAGAGCGTCGCCGGTTCGTAGATGTTGCGGCCGTCGAAGACGACCCGGTCGGCGACCATGGCGGCGATGGCGCGGAAGTCGGGCGCGCGGAACTCCTGCCATTCGGTGACGACGGCGAGCGCGTCGGCCCCTTTGAGCGCCGCTTCCCGCGTGCCGGCGAGCAACAGATCGTCGCGCTGTCCGTAGATGCGCTCCGCCGTCGGCATGGCTTTCGGGTCGTAGGCCTGCACGCGGGCGCCGGCGGCCCAGAGCGCCTCCATCAGCGGGCGGGACGACGCCTCGCGCATGTCGTCGGTGTTCGCCTTGAAGGCGAGGCCCCAGAGCGCGACCGTCTTGCCGGCGACGTCGCCGCGGTAGTGGTCGCGGATCTTCTCGAACAGGCGCTGCTGCTGTGCGGCGTTCCGCGCCTGGACCGCCTCCATGATCAGCGCGGGAAAGCCGGCCGCGCGCGCCGTGTGGGTCAGCGCCTGGACGTCCTTCGGGAAGCAGGAGCCGCCATAGCCCGCGCCGGCATAGATGAAGTGCGTGCCGATGCGCGGGTCGGCGCCGACGCCCCGGCGGACCGCCTCGATGTCCGCGCCCAGGCGTTCGGCGATGCCCGCCATTTCGTTCATGAAGCTGATCTTGGTCGCGAGCATGCCGTTGGCCGCGTATTTGGTGAGTTCGGCCGAGCGCCGGTCCATGACGATGATGCGGTCGTGGTTGCGGTTGAAGGGCTGGTAGAGCTCGCGGAGCGTCGCTTCGACGCCCGCGTCGGTCGTGCCGAGGATGATGCGGTCAGGCCGCATGCAGTCGGCGACGGCGGCGCCCTCTTTCAGGAACTCCGGGTTCGAGGCGACCGCGACGGCGAGGTCTGCGCCACGTGCGGCGAGACCCTCCCGGATGCGCGCTTCGAGCGCGTCCGCCGTGCCGACCGGGGCGGTCGACTTGGTGACGACGATGCGCGGTTCGGTCATGTCGGCCGCGATCGCGTCGCCGACCGCCATGACATGGCTAAGGTCGGCGGCGCCGTCGGGGCCGGGCGGCGTGCCGACGGCGACGAAGATCACCTCGCCATGGGCGACGCCCCGGGCCGCGTCTGTCGTGAAGGCCAGCCGGCCGGCCGCGGCGTTCGCCTGGACCAGATCGGCGAGGCCCGGTTCGAAGATACGGACATCTCCGGCCTGCAGCGCGGCCACCTTGGCCGCGTCCACATCGACGCACAGGACGTTGTGGCCGACTTCCGCCAGCACCGCGCCCTGGGTCAGGCCGACATAGCCGGTCCCGAATACCGCAATGTCCATTCAGGCCCCGCCTTCTTCCGGGCCGAGCGCGTCGCCTACTCGGCCGCCTTCGCCGCATAGGGCGGCGGCGCATAATAGCGCGGCAGTTTGCCGATTTTTGTCATGTCGACCTCCAGCAGCGTCGGGCCGTCATGATCGATGGCGGCCTTGAGCTGCGGCCCCATCTCCGCCTCCGAGTCGACCCGGAAGTAGGGCAGGCCGGCGAGTTCCGCCAGGCCCTTCATGTCCGGGCCGATCGGGTCGGCGAAATAGTGGCGTGCGCCGTAGAGCGTGTCCTGGATGTCCTTGATGACGCCGTAGCCCGCGTCGTTGAAGATGACGATGGCGACGTCGGGCTTCTCCTGCACGGCGGTCCAGAGCTCGGTCATGTTCAGATAGAAGCCGCCGTCGCCAGTGATCGCGACGACCTTGCGGCCGCCCGCGCCGAACGCGGCTCCGATGCCGAACTGGAAGCCGGGGCCGATGGCGGCGCCGACGGGATAGATGTTCTGCTCCGGCTTGGAGAGCGGGATCACCCGGTTGCCCCAGGTCGTGTTGTTCATGGTGACGTCGCGGACCCAGTAGCAGTCGTCCGGCATCGCCTCGCGGAAGATTTCCGGGAAGTTGGCGTAGGGACCGAGCTGCTTGCGATAGTTCTGCCGCGTCTCTTTCCGAACCGCCGCGATCGCGTCGGACCAGCCGGCTTCGACGTTCATGCGGCCTTCCAACCGATCGGCGAGCGCCGTGAGCGCCGCTTCCGCGTCGCCGACGTGGAAATGCTCGACGGAATAAGTCCGGCCGCAGGCGGCAGGATCGACGTCGATCTGCGCCCGGTTCGCCGGCAGCTTCAATCCGAGGTCGCGCGTTTCGTGGCCGCGCACGCGGCCGCCGGCGATCAGCATGAAGTCGACGGTCTCGTAGAACTTCTCGACCTCCGGCGTCGCCTGGAAGGCGCCCAACGACATCGGGTGCGTCTCCGGCACGACGGCGCGGCCGTTGACCGACGTCACGACGCCGAAGCCGAGCTTCGTCAGCCGCTCGACCGCCGCGCCCGCATAGCGTGCGCCGGCCCCGCACCAGAGCATCGGCCGCTTCGCCTTCGCCGCCATGGACGCGAGCGCGTCGAGGCTGGCCGCGTCGGGCGCGGGCGGCGCGACCTTCAAGCTGTCCAGCATGGCCGGCCGGGAGATCGCGGCGCGCTGGACGTCGATCGGGATTTCGATCGAGACCGGTCCCATCGGCGGCGTCAGCGCTTCCGTCGCCGCCTTCATCAGCACGCCCAAGGCCATCTCCGGCGCCCGGACGCGATACGCGCCCTTGCAGGTGCTGCGCAGCATGCCGAGCTGATCCATGACGTCGTGGACCGCGCCCTGCTCCTTGTCGATGTTGGCGGTCGCCGTCTGGCCGGTGATGTGCAGGACCGGGGACGCCGCGAAGCGCGCTTCGACGAGGGCGCCCGGCGCGTTTGCGGCGCCGGGTCCGGTCGAGGTGAAGAAGCAGCCGAGGCCGCGCCGCGCCCGGGCATAGGCGTCCGCCATGTGGCCCGCGCCCATCTCGCCGCGCGTACCGACGACGCGGACGGCGTTGCGGCGGCCGAGCGCGTCGAGCATCGGGATGTTGTGGACGGAGACGACGCCGAAAACGGTATCGACGCCGGCCTGCTGCAGGAACTCGGCGACGAGGTCGCCGACGGTGTAGTCGCTCATGGTCGGATGTCCCTGAGAGGAAGGTTATTGAGTGTCCGGGCGGACGTGTGGGAAGACTATCAGACCGCAAGCCTAGCACGAGCGTCCGTGGACAAGGGAAGGCCCGGCCGCGCCCGGTCGGACAGCGAATGTCATGCCGCACATGATCATTTTCGTCTTCATCTGCATCCTGGGCGGGATCGCCGCGTGCGCGCTCGCCTGATCGTCCTG
>DAINCG010000003.1:22561-26137 GCA_036732525.1 Pseudomonadota bacterium
AATTCGCCGGCACGAACGGCAAGGCCTCGACCTTCGCCGGCTGCGGCTTGCCGCCCAGCGTGTTCCATACCGACAGGTCCGACCCGCTGCTCACCGCGCCGCCGCTGATCGACGCCGCGGGCGGCGGGGTCTGGCTGGCGCCGCTCGACGGCGCGGAGACCGAGGACAAACCTTTCCGGGACGCGCTCGCGAAGGCGCTGGCGCGGCGCGAGGTGCCGGCCGGCGTCGAAAGCGCCGGGCCGCGCGGCGCGAAGCTCTTCGGCGCGGCGGCGCCGGCGACGCACGAGGGCGGCGGATATGTCGACGTCTGGTGGCGGCTCGAAGGGCCGGACGGCGCCCTCAGGGACGCGTTTTCGGTCCGTGCGCCGCTCGACTTCCGCGTCGAGCGGCCGGAGACGAAGGTCGCGATTGACGAGGTGGCGGCCCGCGTCGCCGACATGCTGGGACCGCCGCCCGTCGAGAAAGCCGTCGCCCGCGCGATCCCGTTCGCGGCGCCCCCCGCCGAAACCGAGGGCTTCGAGGACGGCCGGCCGCTCGCCCGTGCGATGGCGGCGGCGCTCGGCCTGCGCGGCCTCCAGCCGAGCGAAGACAAGGACGCCGTCGCCTTCGTGCGCGCCAAGGCGAGCGTCGAGCCGGCGACGGAGGCGAAAGGCGTCGTCCGGGTCAAGATACGCTGGGCGGTCGAAACGCGGGACGGCACGGAGGTCGGCGCGGCCGATCAGCAGAACCTGCTGCCGGAGGCGGCCGCCGTCGACGGCCTGGCGCCGATCGCGGCGGAGGCCGCGGCCGCGGCCGCGCCCGCCGTCGCAGGACTGATCCGCATCGCCGCCAAGATCGCGGCGGAGGCGGACGCGGCGGCGCCTGTGGACGGTGCGGCCGATGCGGGGGAAAAACAGGGCGGACCGAAGCCGGCCGGCGCGCTATAACAAGTTGGCCATGTCCGACGCCTACAATCCCTTCGACGACGGGGCGGAACCGCCGCCGCCGATGCCGCGCGGCCCCGGCCGGCCGGCCTATCTGGACGCCCTAAACGAGGAACAGCGCCGCGCCGTCGAAACCCTCGACGGCCCGGTGCTGATGCTCGCCGGCGCCGGCACCGGCAAGACGCGCGCGCTGACGGCGCGGATCGCGCACCTGCTCGTCGCCGGCAAGGCCTGGCCGCGCCAGATATTGGCGGTCACCTTCACCAACAAGGCGGCCAGGGAGATGAAGGACCGCGTCGCCGACCTGATCGGCGGCGTCGCCGAAGGCATGTGGCTCGGCACCTTCCATGCGCTCGCCGCGCGGATGTTGCGCCGGCATGCGGAGGCCGTCGGCCTCAAATCGAACTTCACCATCCTCGACGCCGACGACCAGCTGCGCCTCCTGAAGCAGCTGATGCAGGCGGAGAACCTGGACACCGGCCGCTGGCCGCCCAAGGCGCTGATGGCCCGCATCCAGCGCTGGAAGGACCGGGCGCTGACGCCCGAGAAGGTGAGCAAGGCGGAAGCGGGCGATTTCGCCGCCGGCCGCGCCGTCGACCTCTATGCCGAATACCAGGCCCGACTGCGGACGCTGAACGCCTGCGACTTCGGCGACCTCCTCCTGCACATGACGACGATCTTCCAGGCACAGCCCGAGATCCTGGCCGACTGGCGCCGCCGTTTCCGCTACGTCCTGGTCGACGAGTACCAGGACACCAACGTCGCCCAATATCTCTGGCTCCGCCTCCTGGCGCAGGAGCACCGCAATATCTGCTGCGTCGGCGACGACGACCAGTCGATCTACGGCTGGCGCGGCGCCGAGGTCGGCAACATCCTGCGCTTCGAGACCGATTTCCCGGGCGCCCGCGTCATCCGGCTGGAGCGGAACTACCGCTCGACCGGGCACATCCTGGGCGCCGCGTCCGGCCTGATCGCCAAGAACGAGGACCGCCTCGGGAAGACGCTCTGGACGGAGGCGGAGATGGGCGATCCCGTCGACCTTCGCCTCGTCTGGGACGGCGATGAAGAAGCCCGCATGGTCGGCGACGAGATCGAGGCGCTCCAGACCAAGGGGACGCCGCTTCGCGAGGTCGCGGTGCTGGTCCGCGCCGGCTTCCAGACCCGCGCCTTCGAAGAGCGCTTCGTCACGCTGGGCCTGCCCTATCGGGTGGTCGGCGGGCCGCGTTTCTATGAGCGCGCCGAAATCCGCGACGCGATCGCCTACCTGCGCGTCGTCGTGCAGCCGGACGACGACCTCGCGTTCGAGCGCATCGTCAACGTCCCGAAGCGCGGCCTGGGCGCCGCGACGCTGCAGGCGGCGCACGGGCTCGCGCGCACGGAGCGGCTGTCGCTGTTCGAGGCGAGCCGCAAGCTCGCCGCCTCCGACGAGCTTCGGCCGAAGGCCCGCAACAGCCTGCGCGACGTCGTGCAGTCGTTCGACCGCTGGCGGGCGCTGGAGCAGGGGGCGGACCATGTCGAGCTGGTCGAGACCGTGCTCGACGAGTCGGGCTATGTGGACATGTGGCGGAACGACAAGTCGCCCGAGGCGCCGGGCCGGGTCGAGAGCTTGAAGGAGCTGGTCCGCGCGATCGGCGAGTTCGAGAACCTCGGCGGCTTCCTGGAGCATGTCAGCCTGGTCATGGAGAACGAGGCCGACGCCGGCGACGACCTGATCAGCATCATGACGCTGCACGCCGCGAAGGGCCTGGAGTTCGACATCGTCTTCCTGCCGGGTTGGGAGGACGGCATGTTCCCCAACCAGCGCGCCATGGACGAAAGCGGCCGCGCCGGCCTGGAGGAGGAGCGGCGCCTCGCCTATGTCGGCCTGACGCGGGCCAGGCGCCGCGCCATCGTCTCCGCCGCCGCCAACCGGCGGGTCTACAATCAGTGGGTCTCGGCGCTGCCGTCCCGCTTCATCGACGAACTTCCGACGGAACACATCAATCGCGACGCGCCGGACGGCCTGGGCGCGGGATACGGCGGCGGCTATGGCGGCGGCGACAGTCTGAGCGGGCTCGGCGGCGGCTTCGCCCAGGCGAGCGGCGGCTACGAGTCGGCGCGCTCCCGCGCCATGGGCGGCCGCGCGTCCGGCGGCCGCGGCGCCGTGATCGACGGCGTCGGGTTCGAGGTGAAACCGCGCGCGTCCAAGGCCGGCCAGTTCGCCATCGGCGAACGGGTGTTTCACCAGAAGTTCGGCTACGGGCAGATCGAGGACATCGACGCCGATCGGCTGGAAATCGAATTCGAGAAGGCGGGCGCCAAGACCGTCATCGCGAGCTTCGTCGAAAAGGCGTGACCGAGATGCCCAAGACCTGGCGGATCGCCGTCGCGGCCCGCGCCAAAAGCGCGCCGGCCTACGAAGCCGCGCTCGAACGTTTCGCCTTGGCGCTGACTGTCTATGAGGCGGAACCCTCGACCGCGAAGCCGCGCGGCCTGCCGGAGCCGGCGAGCTGGGCCGGCGACCTCTGGCTCGCCGACGCCTGCGTCG
Source organism: Pseudomonadota bacterium (assembly GCA_036732525.1). Lineage (GTDB taxonomy): Bacteria > Pseudomonadota > Alphaproteobacteria > Bin95 > Bin95 > VMCJ01. The sequence continues at coordinate 26,012 of DAINCG010000003.1, forward strand.
TCGAAGCGATCGCGGAAGAGCGTCCGGACCGCGCGTCCGTCGAGGCGGCGGTGGCGCTTGCGGCGGCGGCCATGGGCGAGGCGGCGCCCGAGGTCGTGATCGAGCCGCTCGCCGACATCGACTGGC
>DAINCG010000004.1:0-1310 GCA_036732525.1 Pseudomonadota bacterium
GGTTTCCGCTTCCAGAACCCCGCCCACGACGTCGGGGCGATGCCGGCAGGTCGGACGCTGAAAGACGCGCGCGCCATGCTCGACGCCGCCGCCCTTCGGGTCGTAGGCGCCGAACACCAGCCGGCCGATGCGCGCGTGCTCGACAGCGCCGGCGCACATCGCGCAGGGCTCCAGCGTGACGATCAGGTCGCAATCGGCGAGACGCGGGCGGCCGAGCGCGCGCGCGGCCGCGCGGATCGCTAGGGCTTCGGCGTGCGCCGTCGGATCCGGGCTCGTCTCGACGAGATTGTGGGCGACGCTGACGACGCGCCCCTTCCGTGCGACCACGGCGCCGACGGGCGCTTCGCCCGCCGCCGCCGCCGCCCGCGCGGCGGCCAGCGCGAGGCGCATCAGCGCGGCGTCGGTACGGGAGGACATGGCTGTCATGACCATGCTACCTACACCCGACCGGTCCTCGGGAGAAATGCGCGCCCATGCTCCGCTTCCCATTCGCCGCGTCGCGCGTCGTCGTCGCCCTGCTCGCACTGGCTGCGCCGCATGTCGTCTCGGCCCAGGGCGCCGGCGCGAAGGAGACCGGGCGGTCGTTCCGCGACTGGCGGGAGGCCTGCGAGCCCGCGCGCCGCGGCGGCGGAGAGGTCTGCTTCGCCTTTCAGCGGCTGCAGTACAAGGGCAAGACTGCCGCCAATTTCTCCGTGGGTTTTAAAGGCGGCCGGAATACGCCGACAGCGGTCGTGAACATGCCGCTCGGCGCCATCCTCCTGCCGGAGGGCCTGCGCATCATCGTCGACAACGGCATGGAGGCATGGGCGGCTTTTCGAAGCTGCGACCGGGCCGGCTGCCATGTCGAAACGGAGATCGAATCCAAACTGCTGGACGCGATGAAGGCGGGCGCCGACGCGACGATCGTGGTACGCGATCTGGAGGGCCGCGAGGTCCGGCTGACGCTCTCGCTCCGCGGCTTCACCGCCGCGCTGGACGGGATCCGAGCGTCGCGTTGACCGCCGGATCGCCGGCATTCGCGTCGCATTCAAGGATGTATTAATCCGCATCTGGTTCTCTTGCGGTTCGATCACGCCCTCAAGTCGGAACCTCGTTGATGCCGGAGGCGCCCCAGCTGCGGAGCATGCTTGCTTCAAGGCGGCTGCTGATCTGCCTTGTGCTGTCGCTGGTGCTCGCCACCGCGCTGTGGGCGTGGCGCGCCTGGAGCGACGCCTGGGCGGCGAACGAGCGGCACATCGTCACCCAGACGCATACCGCCCTGCTGCCCGTGACGATCCTCTTGGAGCAGGCCGAAGACCGCATGCGGCTCG
>DAINCG010000004.1:1367-2750 GCA_036732525.1 Pseudomonadota bacterium
GCCGGCGAAACGGCCACCGTCGAGCCCGAGTTCCGGCCCTATGTGCAGGAAGCGATCGCGCATGCGCGCGCCGGGCGGCCAGGGCTCAGCCTGCCGTTTCAGAAACAGGGCGAATGGCTTGCCGCGATGGCGTCGCCCGCGCCGGATGTCGGCGGTTTCAAGTACGCCTTGGTCAATCTCAGCCGGATCGGCGGATTCTGGGGTCGCCTGCAGCGGCGGGAGGGCGCCTCTGTCACCATCAGCACGGACAAGGGTCAGATCTGGTGGCGGAAGCCGATGATCGACGGCCTCGTCGGCAAGGACGTCAGTCGCGGGCCGGTTTTTTCGGAAGTCGTCCGGACCGGGCTGCGTCGAGGCGTGACATCGGTCCGCACCACCAACACCGACGACATCGAACGGCTCGTGGGCTGGGAGCAGTCGGACCGCTACGGCCTCGTCGTCTACTACAGCTGGCCCGTCAACCTGATCATGGCCGACTGGCTCGAGCGCTTTCCGCTGACGTTGGTTTGCGCTCTGGCGCTGGTGCTGTCGGCGTTGCTGCTGGCGGGGCGGGTGTCAGCCCTCGTGCATGGGCGCGCCGCCGCTCAGGAGCGCGCGCGTCAAAGCGAGGAGCGCCTCGCGGATTGGGCCCGGGCGAGCGCAGACATTTTCTGGGAAACGGACGCCAGGCACCGTTTCGTCGATGTTCGGAATGTGGGCGGACACGCCCTGCCGACGATCGCGGACGATCACGTCGGCCTGACGATGTGGGAAGCGGCCGGCGTCGCCGACCCGGGCGAGGATCCGGATTGGGCCGCGCACCTCGAGGACATGGAGCGGCAGCGTTCGTTCCGCGATTTCGAATATGTCTCGGTCACGGCGGACGGGCCGCACTACGTGCGGGCGTCCGGCGCGCCGATCTACGACAGGAACGGCGTATTCCGCGGCTATCGCGGCGTCACGGTCAGCATCGACGCCGAGCGGTCGGCGGAAGCGGCGCTCCGCGAGTCGCAGCAGGCCGTGGCGGCGTCGGAGCGAATGCTGCGGGCCGTCATCGACCAGTTGCCCGCGACCGTCAGCATCAAGGACATTGATGGCCAACTGGTCATGTACAACCGGCGCTTCGCCGAGATCTTCGAACTCGAAAAGGAAGCCGGCATCGGCCTCAAGATGGGCCAGGCGATGCCGGACGCGATGGGCCGGGCGATCGAGGGCCGCGACCGGCTCGTTCTCGAAACGAAGCAGGGGCTGGAGCTCGAGCGGGCCTCGGGCAACTATATCCTGCACATCATGAAGTTTCCGCTGATCGACGAACGCGGCCGCTGCGCCGGCCTCGTGTCGGTCGGTTACGACATCACGGAACGACGCCGGGCCGAACGGCAGCTCGCGGAATCGGAGCGGCGG
>DAINCG010000004.1:2767-16479 GCA_036732525.1 Pseudomonadota bacterium
CTGGCCCACATGGTCGAGCTGCTGCCGGCGGGCGCGGTCTACGTGGAAGACGGCCGCATCACGATCAACGCCGCGATGGAAGAGATCGCCGGCCGCAACCGGGCGGAGCTGTCGACCATCGAGGATTGGTTCCGTCTCGTCCCGGACCTCCCGGCGGAGACGGCGCGCTCGATCTACGAGGAGGAGATGGGCCAGGGCTTCCAGAGGGCCCTCCGCTTCCCGATCAAACGCCCGGACGGCGCCCGTCGCCAGGTCGAGTGGGTCGCATATCGCGCGCTGTCGCGGGAGGTCTGGCTCCTCCGGGACGTCACCGAATCGCATGAAGCGGACGCCCGCTTCCGCGCCCTCTTCGAGCAATCCGCCACCGGTCACCTGATCGTCCAGGACAATCGAATCGTCGAGTGCAACGCCGCGGCCATGAACATGTTGGGCGCGAGCGCTTTGGACGACGTCATCGGCTATTCGATCGCCGAAATCTCGCCCGAAAGGCAACCGGACGGGCGCGACACCTTGGAGGCGCTGGAAGCGAATCGGATCGCGCTCAGGCGTGACGGCTCGCTTCGGTTCGAGTGGGTGCATACGCGTCTCGACGATACCCCGCTTGAGGTCGAAATCGTCGCGACGCCGATTACCTATCGGGACCATCCCGCCGCCCTGGTGGAGTGGCACGAGATCGCGGAACGCAAGGCCTACGAGGCGGAACTTCTGCGCAGCCGCGAGCAGATCGAGCGCGAACGGCGGCTCGCCGTCGAGCGCATGAACGACAGCACACGCGCCATCTCTGGCTGGATGTGGGAAACCGACGCCGACGGTCGGTTCGTCTTCATGACGGACAGCGTCGAGCGGGTTACCGGCACGCCCGCGGAATGGCATTACGGCAAGACGCGCCGCCAAATTGCCGAAGCGGGCGGTCGCTCTGTGGACGACCGGACGCTCGAATCCGAGCGAGCCATGGCGGAGCAGCGGGAATTTCACGATCTCGACTTCCAGCGTGTCGGCCGGGATGGCGTGCTCAACTGGGTTCGTACCAGCGGCGTGCCCTTCTACGACGCCGACGGCGCGTTCCTCGGCTACCGCGGCGCCGCATTCTGCATCGACTACGAGAAACGCCTGGAGGCAGAGCGCGTCGAACTCATGGCGCAGGCGGCCGACGCGCGAAAGCGTCTGGAAGCCGCGATCGAAGCCCAGCAGAGCGGCTTCGCCCTCTTCGACGCCGACGACAAGCTGGTCGTCTGCAACACCGCATTCCGCGATATGGCGCCGGTCCCGTCAGAAGACGTGCAGATCGGCCGGCCCTTCTCCTTCGTGCCGGAAGCCATGGCGGACCGGCTCGGGCTCGAAGGGGAGGCGCGGGCGGCATTCGTCGACCAGCGCATGCACGAGCATTGGAACGACGTCGGCCCGATCGCCCGCCAGATGCCGGACGGGCGCTGGATCAAGTCCGAAGAACGCCGGACCGCCGACGGCGGCGTCGTCGGCATCTGGACGGACGTCAGCGAACTGATCGCGGCGCGCGAGGCCGCGGAAGCCGCGAACACCGCGAAGTCGGAGTTCCTCGCCGTCATCAGCCACGAGATCCGCACGCCGATGAACGCCGTCCTCGGCATGGCCTCCGTCCTGCTTCAGAGCGACATGCAGAGCGAGCAACGCCAGCAGATCGAGACGATCCAGAGCTCCGGACAGGCGCTGCTGGCCTTGATCAACGACGTGCTCGACCTCTCGAAGATCGAAGCGGGGAAGATTCAGCTGGAGCAGGAGGAGTTCGATCTGCCGGCGCTGCTCGACTCGGTGCTCGACATCGCTGGCGAGCGCGCCCGCTCGAAAGGGCTGTCGCTTACCGGGCGCATCGAGGCCGGCGCGCCGGCCCGGTTGGTCGGCGACGCCAACCGGCTGCGCCAAGTTCTCATGAACCTGGTGTTCAACGCCGTGAAATTCACTTCGAAGGGCGGTGTTCGGCTCGATGCGAGCATGACGGCGGGCGCCGCGGTTGGGGAGCTCGGCTGGGTGCGGCTCGAAGTCATCGACACCGGCATCGGGATCCCGTCGGACGCGCTCGATCGCCTGTTCGAACCGTTTACCCAGGCCGACGCGTCGACCACGCGGCGATATGGCGGAACCGGGCTTGGTCTGACGATTTCGAAGCAGCTGATCGAAGTGATGGGCGGACGCATCGGCGTCGAGAGCAAGCCGGGCGTCGGCAGCCGCTTCTGGGTCGAGGCGCCGTTCCAGCTTGCCGCCGAAGCGAACCATGACGCCGGTTTCGCGGCCGCGTCGGACGACGGGGACGTCTTGGTCGTCGCGCCGCCCGGCCTGTGCCGGGACCTGCTGCTCGACACATTGGCGGCGGAGGGCGTTCGGCCGATCGTCGAGGATTACGCGGACGCCGCGATGGCGCGGATCGAAAGCGACCTCTCGGCCCGCTATGCGATCCTTGCGATTTCGACCGATATCGGCGCCCAGACCGTCGGCGAATTGATCATTGCGGCAGATCGACTGGCCGGCGACCGTCTCGGCCGCATTCTCGTCGTCGGCTCCGATCTCGATTCAGCGGCGATGCTGGCGCGTCACGCCGCGCGCGTCCCGGCCTCGGCCAGCCAGCCGCGCTCGTGGCGGCTCTTCGACTTCGCCGAGAACACGATCGAGGCCGAGCCCGAGCCAGCCGCGGCGGCCGATGCGAAAGCGCCGCCGCTACGCGTGCTGCTGGTCGAAGACAACCGCGTCAACCAGATGGTCGCGATGGCCATGCTGAAGCTCGACGGCCATCGAATCGACATCGCCGAAAATGGCCTGGAAGCGATTTCCGCGGTTCTACGCAAGGAATTCGACGTCATTCTGATGGACATGCAGATGCCGCAGATGGACGGCCTGGATGCGACCCGTGAAATTCGCGCCCTGGGCGGCCGCGCGTCGCAAACGCCGATCATCGCCATGACCGCGAACGCCATGATCGAGCATCGGCGTCTCTGCATGGATGCGGGCATGGACGACTTCCTGTCCAAGCCGATCGACCACGGCCGGCTCGCCGAGGCCCTGCGCCGATGGACTGGCGACGATGCGGACGCCGCCGCGGCGACGGACGTCGCAATCCAACATACCGACCAGGAGACGGCGGCCGAAACCGGCGCCGCGGCGGAAGAAGAGGCCGAGCGGCAGCACGATGCGCTGACCGCGCTCGGTTCCGATCTGGACGACCTGTTCGCCTGAGTCCAGGCCGCCTGTCGGTCCGCTCAGATCTTGCCGAGCACTTCCCGGACGAGGGCGCGTATCTCCTCGGCCGCAACGCTGCGCGGCGCGGTTTCCAACGCCGTCAGGCCCTCCGCCATCGCCGCGGCGAACGCCACCCGCCCGCCGATCCGGCTTTCCGCGACCGTGACGCCGAGTTCGGCCGCCTGCTCCGCGACCTGGTCGACGATCCGGGCGCGCGGCGGCGTGCGGTTCAGCACTAGCGTCACCGGGCAGCCGACGGCCGCCGCGGCGTCGATCACCGGCTGCGTCGCCCAGAGATCGAGCGGGCTTGGCGGCAGCGGGGCCAGGACGAGCTCGGCGGCGCGAATCGCCTGCCGCGTCTCCGTTTCGGCATGCGGCGGCGCGTCCAAGATCACGTAGTCATAGGTCCGGGCGGCGCGTTCGGCCGCTTCCCGGGCTCGGTGGCCCGACACGGCCTCGACCTCCACCTGCATCGCGGGCGGCGGCGATCGGTCGCGGCGGAGCGCGCCCCAACGGGCCAGCGAGCCTTGCGGATCGATATCCAGCGCCATGACGCTGCGTCCGGTTTCGGCGATCGCGACGGCGATATGCGCCGCCAGCGTCGTCTTCCCGGCGCCGCCCTTTTGTTGCGCCGTCGCTATGATGCGTGCCGTCATGCGCCTTGCCTTTCGCGGCTGCGGACCCCTTGCGGCGGTCCACCGGTCATGGCGACCGCTGGACTTATCTTTTGGCGCATGGCGTCTTTCCGGTCTACGGTTTGCATCGCCGCAAGGGCCGGTTTATCCCCAGCGGCGGTCGATTGTGATGCGACGGCGGGCGACGGTATAGTCGCCGGGAGAGCCTTCTGACGGCGCTGGAAAGAAGCGGAATGGCGGGTTTTCTAAGGATTGGAGCGCGGCGTGCGGCGCTCGGGCTGATGATCGCGGGCGCGGCGCTCTCCGCTGTCGCCAGCGCGGATTCGGCAAAGACGCCGCCCACGATCCTGCTCGCCGACGCCGCCGACGACATGACGGCGGACGCCGGGCGATTCGCCTTGCAGACCGACGCGATCAAGGCCGCCCGCGCCTGGACGTCGGGCGATTTCCAGATGGCCGCCTACGGCGTCGGCGGTTGCGGCGACGCCGGCGGCGCGGACGCCAAGGCGGACCTGTTCGGCAGGCCGGCGCCCGGCGGCCGGCGGGATATCGCCGGCGCGCTCGAATTTGCGGCCGAGAAATTCGACTCGGGAACGGCCCCGAAGCGCATCGTCGCGATCGTCGGCGGGCCGAATCAATGCCTTGCCGCGCTCTGTGCGCGCGCTTCCAGGCTGAAGGACCGGTCCCCCGGCGTCGTCGTCGACGTAATCGGTTTCGGGCTCTCGAACGCGGCGGCCCGACGCGTCGATTGCGTCGCCGCGAACACCGGCGGCCGTTTCATCCGGGCGGAAGAGAACGGCCTCGCCCGGGCGCTCGCCCTCGCATTCGGGACGGCTTCGGCCGCGCCGCCGGCAGAGGCGACGAACGACGGTGTTCTGGCTGCGAAGGCCGCGGCCCTGGGCGACGCGCCGCCGACCGTGGAAATACCGGTCGACATGACCGGGCCGGAGATATCCTTCCCCCACGGCCTCCGCCTGTCGGTCGCCCTTGCGGAGGGCGCGGCGCCGATCGAGTCCGGCGTCAGTTTCGAATTGCTGCGGCGGACGCCGGAGCAGGGGCTCCAACTCGCGGCGCGGACCTCCCGGGTCGGCACGCCGCTCTTCGCCGTTCCGCCGGGCCGGTACGTGGCCCGCATCGCGCTTGGCGAGGTGACGCGCGAACTGGCGGTTTCCGTGCCGGAGTTCGGGATCGTCAATCGACGCATCGTCCTGAACGCTGGTCGCCTCTTGTTGTCCGCGCAACTCGCGGGCCGCGCCGCAGCGACGGACGCCGCGTTCACCATTGAGCGTCTGGATGCGCCCGGCGCGCCGATCGCGCTGTCGGGGCGCGGCCAGCCGCTGGCGACGGTCGCCGCGGGCCGATATCGCGTCGTGGCGCGTGTCGGCGTCGCGGAGGCAGAGGCGGAGTTCGAGGTCGGCGCCGGGGAGACGGCGTCGGCGGCGGTCGCAGTTCCGACCGGGTTCCTGCGCATTGCCGCGGATGCTGACGTCGTCGCCGTGCGCGTCATGCGGAACGGCGAGGTCGTCGCCATCGGCCCCGGCCTGCACCGCCTCGGTCCTGGAGTCTATCAGGTGGCCGGTTTCAACAATGGCGGGGCTGCGGAATCGACGGTCGAAGTCGCGGACGGCGGGCTCGCGTCCGTCGTCTTGCGCGGCGCCGCGGACGGCCGGCTGCTCGTCGCGCAGCGGCAGGAAGACGACGCGACGCGCTGAGACTGCTTGCGGGCCCGTGCTTGCTTCGACGCCCCCCGGTCGAGCATCCTTGACCTGATCGAGTTCGGGAGGGGCGTCGATGCCGAAAGCCGCCAACGCCATCATCGTCGCCGCGCAGCCGGAAGCTGCGGAAGCCGGCGCCCGCGTGCTGAGACGCGGCGGCAACGCCGTCGACGCCGCGATGGCCGCGGCGCTGGTCCAGGGCGTCGTCGACCCGCAGATGACCGGGATCGCCGGCTTCGGCTCCTGCCACCTCTACCTGCCGGAGGCCGGCGTCCACACCTGCATCGATTTCCACGGCGCGACGCCGCTCGCCGCGACGCCGGATATGTGGGCGGACCTGATCGAGGGCGAAACGCGGGATGGCTTCGGCTTCATTCTGAAGGGCCGGGTCAACGATCTCGGCTATCAGGCCATCACGACGCCCGGCAGCCTGAAGGCCTACCACGAAGCCGTTTCGGAGTTCGGGACCTGGGACTGGGCGGACGTCTGCCAGCCCGCGATCGACCAGGCCGACGCCGGCTTCGTCGTCCGCCCCCACGTGCATTTCTGGTGGAGCCAGGGCGCGATCCACGGCCGGGTCGAGGTGACCGACCGGCTGGGGTTCTCGAAGACCGGCCGGGCGATCTACTTCCGCGACGACGGGCAGGTGAAGCGGATCGGCGACCATGTCGCCAATCCGGACCTTGCCCGGACGCTCCGCCGGATCGCCAAAGGCGGGTCCGACGTGTTCTATCGGGGCGAGATCGCGGACGAGATCGACACGGACATGGCCGCCAACGGCGGCCTGATGCGGAAGGCCGATCTCGAAGCTTACGAGACCCGGCGTGGCGAACCGCTCTGGACGACCTATCGGGGACAGCGCATCGCGTCCAACCGGCCGCCCGGCGGCGGCGTGCAGCTTCTCCAGATGCTGAACGTGCTGGAGAACTTCGACCTCGCCGAGCTCGGCCACAACTCTGCCGAATACATCCGCGTCGTCGCGGAGGCGATGAAGCAGGCGACGATCGACAAGGACGCGCATGTCGGCGACCCCGCCTTCGTCGACGTGCCGCTCGACCGCCTCCTCGCCAAGGAATACGCCGCGAAGGTCGCCGAGCGCATCGTCCAGCGGGAGAAGGCGCACGTCCGGCGCTACCAGCCGGGCATGGCGGAGGCGAAGGACACCACCCACGTCGTCGTCCGCGACGCGCGCGGCAATATCGTCACCATGACCCATTCGCTCGGCATGCCGTCGGGCGTCATCACCGACGGGCTGGGATTCATGTACAACGGCTGCATGGGCGTCTTCGACCCCCGGCCGGGCCATGCGGGTTCCGTGGCGCCCGGCAAGAGCCGCTTCTCCTCGCTCTGCCCCTCGATCGTCTTCGAAGGCGACGAACCCCGGATCGCGCTGGGCGCCCCCGGCGGCACGCAGATCGCCATGGGCGTGTTGCAAACCCTGCTCAACATGATCGACTTCGAGATGTCGCCGATGGAGGCCGTCGCGGCGCCCCGTGTGTCGGCGACCAGCGACGTCATCGAGGTGACCAACCGCGTGCCGCGCTACGAGGTCGAGCCGCTGGAGGACGAGGGCTACACGGTCCAGCGCTCGCCGCTGACCTTCGCCTTCGCCGCGCCCCACGCCATCCGCATCGCGCCGGACGGCCGCCTGAGCGGCGGCGCCGACCCGAGCCATGACGGAGCAGTCCTGACCGTCCGTCAGGAGACGACCGCGTGACCGACGAGATTCTGCAGGCGGACGCCGTCACGCTTCGCGACCGGATCGCGGCCAAGCAGGTTTCCCCCGTCGAGGTGATGTCGGCGACGCTCGAACGCGCAGAAGCGTTGCAGGCCGCCTGCAACGCGTTCGTCACCATCGATGCGGAGCGCGCAATGGCGGACGCCAGGGCGGCGGAGGCCAAGGTCATGGCCGGAGAGCCGCTGGGTCCGCTCGGCGGCCTGCCGGTCTCGGTTAAGGACCTCTGCAACACTGCCGGCCTCCGCACCACCTTCGGCAGCCTCTATTACAAGGACAACGTGCCGGCGGCGGACTGCGTCGCGGTCGCGCGCCTGAAGGCAGCGGGCGCCATCGTCTACGCGACGACGCCGGAGTTCGGCCACAAGCCGCTGACCGAAGCGCCGCTCTTTGGCCGCACCGTCAATCCCTGGGACCGGAGCCGGACCACCGGCGGTTCGTCCGGCGGCGGCGGGGCGGCGACGGCGGCGGGCGCGGGGACGCTCGCGGTCGGGACCGACGGCGGCGGGTCCACCCGCATCCCGGCAGCCGCCTGCGGCGTCGTCGGCGTCAAGCAGACCCTGGGCGTCGTGCCGCACGACCAGACGCCGGACGTCTTCGGCCTTCTCGCTTATGTCGGCCCCCTCGCCAGGACCGTGCGCGACGCCGGGCTGATGCTGGCGGCGATGGCGGGGCCGGACGACAGCGACCCGCACTCCCTCGGCCGGTCGCTCGACGGCATCGCCGAAGCGGCGGCCGCGCCGGCGGACCTTAGGGGCCTCATGGGCGGCTACCGGCTGAAGATGGGCAACGAACATGTCGATCCGGAGACGCGGGCGGCTTTCGAAGCGAGCCTGAAGACGCTGGAAGCGCTCGGGGCCGAGCTAATCGAACGCGACGACCCTTTCGAGAACACGCTGCCTGTCTGGGGGCCGCTCACCTTCTCGATCTGGGCCTGTCGCTTCGCCCATGTCGCCCAGGCGCTCGGCGACCGGATGACCCCGACGCTGCGGCATTGGATGGGCGAAGGCCGGAGCTACGGCGCCATCGAGGTGCAGCAGGCGATGGAGGCGCGCACCCGGCTCTACCGGCAGGTCCAGGGCTGGTTCCGGGAAATCGACGTGCTGGCGACGCCGACGCTGGCCGCCCCGGCGCTGCCGGCGGACCAGGACCCCTTCAAGCCGGTCGTGATCGACGGGGCGGCGGCGGGCGGCCTCCGCGACGCATGGTACCCCTACACGCATCCCTTCAACCTGACCGGCCATCCGGCGGTCACGCTGCCGAACGGGTTCACGTCCGCGGGCCTGCCGGCGGGCGGCTTGCAACTGGTCGGCCCATGGCTCTCGGACGCGCGCCTGCTCGCCATCTCGGCCGCGTTCGAGGCGGCGCACGACTTCGCCGGCAAGGGGGACCTCGCGCCGGTTTGAGGCGGCTTATTCGGGCTTCCGGCAGATGACGACATAGTCGAGCCGGCGGCCGTTGACATATTGCTGGTAGCGCGCCGTGCCGGGCATGTCGCCCCACTCGCGCGCATAGCCCCGGAACATGCTCGGCGTTTTGTCGATCAGCGCTTGCCGGCGCGGCACGTCGGCGTCGATCGCGGCGAAGACATGCTCCGTGATGTTCTTGATCTCCAGGACGTCGAGGCCGGCCGCCGCCGAATGCTCGTTCACGGCGCGCACCTGGCGCGGGAAGCTCGCCGCCGTGTAGCCGACGGAGAAGGAAAGCAGGCCGCCGGGCCGGAGCACGCGGCTCGCCTCGCGGAAGAACTCCGGCATGCCGATATAGCTGGCGGCGCCGACGCTGAAGATGAAGTCGAAACTGGCGTCCTTGAACGGCAGTTCGCGCCCGTTGCCGCGGACGACGTCGACGTTCGGCAGATCGGCCAACCGCTTCCGGGACGCCCGGACCGCAGCGCCGCTGGCGTCGACGCCGGTGATGCGCGCGTTCGGGTAGCGCTCGGCCGCGATGCGGCAGCCGCCGCCGAGGCCGCACCCGATGTCCAGAATGTCGCCGCGCGGCCCGCCATGGGGCGCGGCCATCTCCCAGAGCACATAGTCGTAGAGCGTGGCCTGCAGCGGCTCCTTGTCGAAAGGCGGGGTGTTCACGAACCGCTCGGCCGCAGGCGCGTAGCCGCCGTTGAAGAAGTTCTGCCGGCGCGCGGGCGAGAAATTGTAGAGATAGAGGTAGATCGCCTCCTCCACCTTCGGTCGGACCGAAGGCGGCAGCGCCCGCCGGAGCTTCTGTTTCAGATCGTAGAGAAGGGCCATGCCGTTTCCGTCGCTCTTAAGCGTTATGCGCGTCCGACCAGCGCCAGACGTCCGTGTTTTCCATCAACCGCACGACCGCGTCGTGGTTCTTCTTGTGCGCCGGTCCGAAGGCGACGACGCGCCCGCGGATCGGCGCGCCGGCCAACCGCATGTCGCCCAGAAGGTCGATCACCCGGTGGCGGACCATCTCGTCCGGCATGCGCAGGCCGAACGGATTGACCGCCCGGTCGCGCCAGAGCCCGACGACGCCGGCCTCGCCGTGCTTCCTGGCCCAGACGCCGATCAACTGCAGGCCGTTCTTCAGCGTGAGCCGCATGAAGGACCGCGCCGGCGCGATCTCCCGCTCGAAGACGCGCCATTCGACGGGCCCGCGCCATTCCTGGCGGCCAAAATGGTTTAGCGAGATCGTGAGGTCCAGTTCGAAACGGTCGGCCGGCTCGAACCGATAGCGGGTGCGGCCGAAATTGAAGGCGAGCGGCGCCGTAATCTCGATCCGCCGTCCGGCGGGCGCGATCTCCAGGCCGGCGGTATCCAGCGCGTCGCAATAGGGCCTGGCGCTGCCGTCGAGATGCGGCAGTTCGGGGCCATCCACCTCGATCAGCGCGTCCTCGACCCCGGCGGCGGCGAGCGCGGCCATGCAGTGCTCGACCATGTGGAACCGGGCGCCCGTCGGCGCTTCAAGGCAGGTGCAGTTCGGGACTTCGACGAAATGTCGCCAGTCCGCCATCGCTTCTCCCCCGGCGCCCCTGCGATCGACGCGTCGGAAGCGCAGGCCATGCCCGGCAGGCGCCGGGCCGACTTCGACCGCGACGCGCCGGCCCGTGATCAGGCCGATGCCGCGCAGGCGCGCACGGCCGCGGAGGCGTCGGGCGATTTCGGCCAAGTCGGACGGGCTCCAGGCAGTCGGATCGGCGTGCGCCGGGCGGCGCAGCCATTGCTTACAGCAGGGCCTCCGGGTCGGAAAGCCGCCAGAGCCTGTCCGCCGAGGTTCGTGCGAACCGGGTCAGCATCGCTTTCCGGCGGGCCGCCGTGACCGGCGCGTTCGTCGCCTCCCGGATGAGCGCGCCGCCGAAGGCGTCGACCCGCATCATGCCGTGCGCATCGGGCAGCAGTTCGTCGGGAAAGCCTTCGGGCACGGCGAAATAGAAGCGGTCGCAGTAGTCCAGATATTCATGCCACTTGCCGTCCGACAGGAAGTCCTCCCGGCTGCTCTTGACCTCGACGGCGACCAGCGCGCCCGCCTTGCCGACGCCGAACACGTCGACCCGCCGCCCGTTCTCCAGCGAAAACTCCGTCAGCGGCGCGAACCCCATCCCCGCCAGCAGCCGCGCCGCGCCGCGCGCGAGCGGGATGCCGGGGCGTTCGAGCGAAGCGGCCGGGGGCAGTTCGGCGGGCATTCGTGTTTCCGTATTGTTCTCAGCCAGAATGCAGTGCTCCCGCGCCGAAAGCAAGGGCGGCGGGTTATTCCCCCGGCGCCTTCGCTTCCATGGAAAGGGCGTGGACGCGTTCGGCGAGTTCGTCCTTGAGCGCCGCATAGACCGCACGCTGGCGCGTGACACGGGACTGGCCGGCGAACGACGGGGCGACGATGCGGACGTGGAAGTGGGTCTCGCCGCCTTCCTGGAAGCCGGCATGGCCGCGATGGCTTTCGGACTGGTCTTCGATGTCGAGCAGCGTCGGCTGGAACGCTGCGGTGAGCTTGGTTTCGATGCGGTCGCGGATCGCGCCCATTTGCAGTCGTCTCCCGTTAGCGAGGTCTTAAGTCGGCCATGCCGAGCGCGCGCCGGATGTCCGCCGGCCCGTCCGCCCGATGCGCGCGGAGACCGGCGGCCTTTGCGCCCGCGACGTTGGCCGGGCCGTCGTCGAAGAAGATAACGTCTCCGGGCGGGACATCCAGGCTGGCGGTGACGCGGCGGAAAGCCTCGGCTTCGGGCTTCATCACGCCGAGGAGGTGGGAGGCGTAGCAGGCGTCCAGCATGGCCCCAAGCTCGAAGCCGTCGATCATGCGCTCCCAGTGACAGGCATTGGTGTTGCTAAGGCAGGCGAGCCGGACATGTGGCCGGAGATCTTTCAGGAGTTCGGCAACGCCGGGCAGGAGACGCGTCGTCCAGCCGGCGTAGATTGCCAGGAAATCCGACGGCGCCATATCGATGCGCCATTCCCGGACGAAGGCCTCGGCGAACGCATCGGCCGAGATCGCGCCCGTTTCGAAAGCCTTGTTTGCGGCAGAATCGATCCACATGGCGCGCGCGCCTTCCGGACCCGGGTCCTCGGCCATCAGCGACCGCACGGCCTCGACGCCGACGAACTCGACCAGCACGCCGCCCAGGTCGAACAGGACGACCTTCGCGCCGGCAAGAGCGCGCGGCGCGTCAGCCGACACGGGCATAGCGCGCCGCCGCGTCTCGTTCGAAGAGGTAGAGAAGGGCGCGGAGCGCTTGGCCACGCGCATCTTCGAGCTCCGGCGCGCGGGCGAGGATCAGGTCGACGTCACGGCGGGCGAGGGCGACGAGATCCGCCTGCGCTTCCAGGTCGGCGATGCGGAAGCTCGGCAGGCCGCTTTGCCGCGTGCCGAGCACTTCGCCCGCGCCGCGCAGTTTCAGGTCTTCCTCGGCGATCTTGAAGCCGTCGTCGGTCGCCGCGATGGCGGCGAGACGGGCCTTCGCCGCCTCCGAGATCGCGTCCGCGCGCAAGAGCAGGCAGAACGACGCCTTATCGCCGCGCCCGACCCGGCCGCGCAGCTGGTGCAACTGGGCGAGGCCGAAGCGTTCGGCATGCTCGATCACGATGATCGTCGCTTCCGGCACGTCGACGCCGACCTCGACGACGGTCGTCGCGACGAGGAGGCTCGCCTCGCCGGAAGCAAAGCGCGCCATGGCGGCGTCCCGCTCCGCCGGTTTCATCTGGCCGTGGGCGAGGGCGACGCTCTCGCCGAAATGGGCCCGCAGGCTTTCCGCCCGCTCCTCGGCGGCGGCGAGGTCGCTCACCTCCGATTCCTCGACCAGCGGGCAGATCCAGTAGACCCGCTCCCCGCGCGCCATGGCGCGGGCGAGGCCGCCGACGACCTCGTCCATCCGCGCGATCGGCGTCACCGTCGTCGTGATCGGCTGGCGGCCGGGCGGTTTGTCCGGGATGGCGACGTGGTCCATGTCGCCATAGGCCGTCAGCATCAGCGTGCGCGGAATGGGCGTGGCGGTCATCGCCAGCATGTGCGGCGCCAGGCCTTTTGCGGCGAGCGCCATGCGCTGGTCGACGCCGAAGCGGTGCTGCTCGTCGACGATGATCAGCGCCAGATCGCGGAAGCCGACGTCATCCTGGAAGAGCGCGTGGGTCCCGATCAGAAGGTCGATCTCGCCGTCGGCGAGCGCCATCAGCTTTGCCTGGCGGGCCTTGCCCTTGTCGCGCCCGGTCAGGACCGCGACGCGGAGGCCGATGCGGTCGCCGAGCGTGGTCAGCGTGCGGGCGTGCTGGCGGGCGAGGACGTCCGTCGGCGCCATCAGCGCCGCCTGGGCGCCCGCTTCCGTCGCCGCGAGCACGGCCAGGAAGGCGACGACGGTCTTGCCGCTGCCGACGTCCCCCTGCAGCAGGCGCTGCATGCGCCGGCCGGACTTCATGTCGCCCAGGATCTCGCTGAGCGCCTGGGACTGGCCCGCCGTCAGCCGGAATGGCAGGGCCGCAAGCGCCTGATCCAGCCGTTCGTCGGAGAGCGGCAGCGCCCGGCCCTTGCCGCGCGTCCGGCGCTGCCGGATCAGCGCCAGCGCCAGCTGGTTCGCCAGAAGCTCGTCATAGGCGAGGCGCTCGCGCGGTTTCGCCGTCGCTTCCAGGTCCGCGCGGCCACGGGGGCTGTGCGCGGCGACGAGCGCGTCTCGCCACGGGAGCCAGCCGCGCTCCCGCATCAGCGCGGGGTCGAGCCATTCGGGGAGGTCGGGCGCGGTCTGGAGCGCGCCTTCGATCGCTTTTCGCAGCGTCTTCGGCTGCAGGCCGGCGGTCATCGGATAGACGGGTTCGTGCGCCGGCAGCGCGTCCTCGCCCCCGACGGGGGCGATATAGTCCGGATGCGGCATCTGCGCCCGACCCTGATAGCGTTCGATCTGGCCGGAGACGATGCGTGTCTCGCCGGGCGGCAACTGCTTGGACAGCCAATCGGCGCGGGCATGGAAGAAGACGAGGT
>DAINCG010000004.1:16560-17510 GCA_036732525.1 Pseudomonadota bacterium
CCCGGTAAGGCCGCCGGCCCTGGCCCGGCCGGTGCTCGATCACCTTGACCTCGACCGTCGCAATGCGCCCGGCCTCCGCGTCGGCGAGCTTCGGCCGATAGCTCCGGTCGATCAGCCCCGAGGGCAGGTGCAGGCAGAGATCGACGACATGCGGCCCCGCCGCCTTCTCGATCAGCTGCGCGACCCGGGGGCCGACGCCGGGCAGGGTCGTCGTCGATTTGAATAGCGGGAAAAGGACTTCGGGCCGCACTCGCCACGCTCCGCTTCGGCGGATATATCGTAGTTTCGAATGAAGGAGGCGGAAATGGCCGAAGACGCGCGCCGGAAGCGGCTGCGTTACCGCGCCTGGCATCGCGGCACCAAGGAAAGCGACATCATTCTCGGCACGTTCGCCGACGCCCGGCTGGCAAGCTTGGACGAAGCGGGCCTCGACGCGTTCGAAGCGCTCTTGGACGTGCCGGACCCGGTCATCTACGACTGGGTGACCCGGCGCGCGCCCGTGCCGGACGAGATGGACACGCCTTTGATGCGCGACCTTCTGGCGCACAAGATCACGTTCTGATGCTGGACGACGCGTCGCGTCTGCCGCCAGGCCGCTCGGTCCTGGCCGGCGCGCCCGACGGGGCGGAGGCGTTCGCGCTCAGGGAACTGGCGCGGGCGGGCGGCGTCACGCGTCTGGTCTTCGTCGCCCGGGACGCCGAACGGCGCGCGCGCGTCGCCGACGACCTCGCCGTCTTTCTGCCCGAAGCGAACGTAATCGACCTGCCGGCCTGGGACTGCCTGCCCTACGACCGGAGCTCGCCCAACCGGGAGATCGTCAGCGAACGCATGCGGGGCTTTCGCGCGCTCGCGGCGATTGGCGACGCGTCGGCGCCGGTCGTCGTCGCGACCACGATCAACGCGCTCCTGCAACGGGTCCCGCCCGCGGAAGCGCTGAGGGCGGCGGTCGA
>DAINCG010000004.1:17546-21505 GCA_036732525.1 Pseudomonadota bacterium
ACGAAGCGGCGTTCCGCGCCTTCGTTTCCGTCAACGGCTATGTCCGCGCCGACACCGTTATGGAGCCCGGCGAGTTCGCCTTTCGCGGCTCCATCGTCGACGTGTTCCCGGCCGGCGCCGAACGCCCGGCCCGCATCGACCTGTTCGGCGACGAGGTGGAGGCGATCCGCGCCTTCGACCCCCTGACCCAGCGCAGCGAAGGCGTCGTGGACAGCCTGACGCTCGCGCCCGCGAGCGAAGCGCCGCTCGACAAGGCCGCGATCGAGCGTTTCCGCGCGGGCTACGGCGCGCAGTTCGGCGGCGAGGGCCTGAAGGACCCGCTCTACGAGTCCGTCTCCGCCGGCCGGCGCCATCCGGGCATGGAGCACTGGCTGCCGCTGTTCCATCCGGAGATGGCGACGATCTTCGATCTGCTGCCGGCCGGATCGGCGCTGGTGCTCGATCACGCCATCGACGAAGCGGTCAAGTCGCGCTTCGAGGCGATCGCCGACCATTTCGCCGGCCGGGCCGAACTGCTGAAAGGGGCGGCGGACGAGCAGCCCTACCGGCCGCTGCCGCCGACGGCGCTCTATCTGGCGCCTGACGAGTGGACCCAGCGCCTCGCCGAATGGACCGCGCTCGGCCTGGAGCCGTTTCTCGGCGAAGCGGACCGGCTCTCGGCCGACGCCCGTCCGATCTTGGATTTCGCGGAGGCGCGCGCGCGGTCCGACGCCGATCTCTACATTGCGGTCGCGGCCAAGTTCGCTGACGTCGGCAAGGCCGGCCGCCGCGCCGTGCTCGCGGCCTCCGGCCCCGGCGCGCGCGACCGGCTGAAGCGACTGATCGCCCAGGACGGCGGGTTCGAGGCGATCCAGAACATCAAAACGCTGGACGAGGCGCTGGCGCTGCCGCCGGGTGTGGCCGGCGCGCTGATCGCCGAGATCGAGCGCGGCTTCGAGACGGACGCGCTGGCGCTCGTCACCGAGGCGGACATCCTCGGCGAGCGGATGCATCGCCGCCAGCGCCGCCGCCGCCGGGCAGATGCCTTCCTGACGGAAGCCAGCCAGATCACCGAAGGCGATCTCGTCGTGCATCTCGACCACGGCGTCGGGCGCTATGAGGGGCTAGAAACGGTCCGGGCCGGCGGGGCGCCGCACGACTGCCTGCGCGTGACCTATGACGGCGGCGACCGGCTGTTCGTTCCGGTGGAGAACATCGACGTGCTGTCGCGCTTCGGCCAGGACAGCGAAGGCGCGCAGCTCGACCGCTTGGGCGGCGCCCAGTGGCAGGCGCGCCGCGCCAAGATCAAGGAACGCATCCGCGAGATCGCGAACCAGTTGATCGCGGTCGCCGCGGCGCGGCTGGTCAAGCCGGCGGAGAAGCTCGCGGCGCCCGAAGGCGTCTACGAGGAATTCGCCGCCCGCTTCCCGTTCGACGAGACCGACGACCAGCTGAACGCCATCGCCGAGGTGATGCAGGACATGGAATCGGGCCGGCCGATGGACCGCCTGATCTGCGGCGACGTCGGCTTCGGCAAGACGGAAGTGGCGCTCCGCGCCGCGCTCGTCGCCGCGATGAGCGGCCGGCAGGTCGCCATCGTCGCGCCGACGACCCTGCTCGCCCGCCAGCATTACGCGACCTTCGCCAAGCGCTTCGCCGGCCTGCCGGTGGAAGTCCGTCAGCTCTCCCGCCTCGTGTCCGCGAAGGAGGCGACGGCCACGCGGAAGGGGCTCGCCGACGGCACGGTCGACATCGTCGTCGGCACGCACGCGCTTTTGGCGAAGACGGTCACGATCCCCAATCTCGGCCTCCTCATCGTCGACGAGGAGCAGCGCTTCGGCGTCGCCCACAAGGAACGGCTGAAGCAGCTCAAGGCCGACGTGCACGTGCTGACGCTGACCGCGACGCCGATCCCGCGCACCCTGCAGATGGCGCTTGCGGGTGTGCGCGAGATGAGCGTGATCGCCACACCGCCAGTCGACCGGCTGGCGGTGCGCACCTTCGTCGGCCCCTATGACGCCCTACAGGTCAAGGAGGCGATCCAGCGGGAGCGATTCCGCGGCGGCCAGGCGTTTTACGTGGCGCCGCGCATCCGCGACCTCGAGACGCTGGTCGAGCGGGTGGCCGCGCTCGTGCCCGACGCCCGCGCCGTCGTCGCCCACGGCCAACTGCCGCCGACGCAGCTCGAAGACGTCATGTCGGCCTTCTACGAGGGCCGCTACGACGTTCTGATTTCGACCAATATCGTCGAGTCCGGCCTCGACATCCCGACCGCCAACACGCTGCTGATCCACCGGGCCGACCGGTTCGGCCTCGCCCAGCTCTACCAGCTTCGCGGGCGCATCGGCCGCGGCAAGGAGCGCGGCTACGCCTACCTGACATTGCCGGAAGACCGCCTGATCTCGAAGACGGCGCTTCGTCGGCTGGAGGTCATGCAGACGCTCGACGCGCTGGGCGCGGGCTTCACGCTGGCGAGCCACGACCTGGACATACGGGGCGGCGGCAACCTGCTCGGCGACGAGCAATCCGGCCATATCCGGGAGGTCGGCGTCGAGCTCTACCAGCAGATGCTGGAGGAGGCGGTCGCGGCCGCGCGCGCCGGCGACGCCGCCGAGGCCATCGCGGACGAGGTCTGGTCGCCGCAGATCAATCTGGGATCCGCCGTCCTTGTCCCGGAAGCCTACGTGAAGGAGCTGAACGTCCGGCTCGGCCTCTACCGTCGCCTTTCGGCGTTGGAGACCGAACGCGACCTCGACGCCTTCGCGGCCGAGTTGGTCGACCGCTTCGGGCCCTTGCCGCCGGAAGTCGAAAACCTGCTCGAGGTGATGTCGGTGAAGCAGCTTTGCCGCCGGGCGTTCGTCGCCAAGCTCGACGTCGGGCCCAAGGGCGCCGTCGCCGGCTTCCACAAGGACAGTTTCCCGAACCCCGCGGGCCTCGTCGACTATCTCACCAAGCAGATGGGCACGGCGAAGTTGCGGCCCGACAACAAGCTCGTCATCACGCGCACGTGGGAGGACCGGAAGGTCCGGGCGAAGGGCGTGAAGCGCCTGCTGCAGAGCTTGGCCGACCTCGCCGAAGCCGCCTGAATGGCCGCGTAAGAAACTGGCACGACGCTTGCGACTGTTTTGGCAAGCCCGGGCATCGCCCGGGCGCCCGACAGTTACAGCCAGTGGGCCAAGATGACGATCGAACGCTACGCAAACGCTGGAATTCCAGGACTTTCGCGCTCCGTCGCTACGGGCGACGTGCGCACCGCCCTGGCCGAGGCGAGCCGCGCCACGGGGGTCGATTTTGCCTACCTCGCGGCCAAAGCTTCCATAGAGAGCGGCCTCGACCCTCAGGCCAAGGCGCCGACCAGCTCCGCCGCCGGCCTCTTCCAGTTCATCGAATCGACCTGGAGCGAGATGGTCGAGCGCCACGGCGCCAAAATCGGCCTCGAGAAGGAAGCCGCCGCGCTGGCCTCGGGCGACGTCTCCCGGGCGGAGCGGCGGCGCATTATGGACCTCCGTTTCGATCCGGGCGTCGCGGCGCGCATGGGCGCCGAGTTCGCCGCCGAGAACCGGGACCATCTGGTCAGCCGGCTCGGCCGGGAGCCCGAGGACGTCGACCTCTACCTCGCGCATTTCCTGGGCCCAGGCGGCGCCTCGAAATTCCTGAAGGCGATGGAAGCCAATCCGCAGGGCAAAGCGGCCGAGCTCTTCCCGTCTGCGGCGAAGGCCAACCGTTCCGTCTTCTACGATGGCGGCCGGGCGCGCAGCTTCAACGAAATCCGCGAGCGGTTCGACCGGAAGCTCGAAGCCCGCGCCGACGATGTCACGGCGCCGACCGGCTTCGCAGACGCCGCCGGCGGCCGGCCGAAGCTTTCCATGCCGCCGATCTCCCCGGGCGCGCGGCCGGGCGCGATCAGTCTTGCGGCGGCGACGCCGTCGCTCGCCGCCAGCCCGAAGGCCGGCGGCGATCCGTGGCTGACGACGCTGATG
>DAINCG010000004.1:21538-23054 GCA_036732525.1 Pseudomonadota bacterium
CCGCGTGCGCCGGGAAGACGGCGAACTGGACCGGTCCTTCCGCAATCTTTTGAGCTGACGCGCTGACCGCTACCTTGCCGCCGAACGCGAATCGGAGGCGAGCGATGCGGCTGAAGATCTATCTCGCCGGCCCGGATGTTTTTCTGCCGGACGCGCTTGAGGTCGGCCGGGCGAAGCAGGCTCTTTGCCGAGACTTTGGCTTTGAAGGGCTCTTCCCGCTCGACCAGGGTACGGACGTCGCGGGCGATCCCGAGCGCATCTTCCACGGCAACTGCCGCATGATGGCGGCCGCCTACTGCGGCCTCGCCAATCTATCGCCGTTTCGCGGCCCCGGCGCCGACGGCGGCACGGCCTTCGAGGTCGGCTATATGCACGCGCTCGGTCGTCCGGTCTTTGGCTATGCAGGCGTGGCGGCCGACTATGCCGCCCGAACGGCCGCCGCGTTCGGCCCCCTCCGCTGCGACGAGTCGGGCCTCCGGGACCGGGACGGCCTTCTGGTCGAAGACTTCGGCCTGTTCGACAATCTGATGCTCCCGTCAGCGATCGAGGCGTCGGGCGGCGAACTGGTCGTGCAAGCCGGCGGCGACGGCCCGGCGCTTGCCGCGATGGCCGCTTTCCGGGCCTGCCTCGAACGCCTCGCGGCACGGCTTACGCGCGGGGATGCGCGGCCTGATAGGCCTTGAGCAGGCGGGTCTGGTCGACGCCCAGATAGCGCTGCGTCGTCGTCAGGCCGGCATGGCCGAGCAATTCCTGGATCGTCCGCAGGTCGCCGCCGGCCGCCAGCAGGTGCGTCGCGAAGCTATGGCGTAGGGCGTGCGGGCTGGCGCTTTCCGGCAGGCCCAGTTCGGCGCGAATTTCCCGCATGCGCCGCCGCGCCACGCCGTCGGCGAGGCCGGCGCCGCGCGCGCCGAGGAACAAGGGCTCGTCCCGGTCGACGTGGAACGGGCAGGCTTCCAGATAGGCGTCGACGGCGCGGCGGGCCGCCGGCAGGACTGGCACGAGGCGGGGCTTGCCGCCCTTGCCGACGACGGTCAGCGTCTCACCGAGCGGGGCGGCGCCCCGGTCGAGCCCGAGCGCCTCGCCAATGCGGAGGCCGGCTGCATATAGCAACAGGAAGAGCGCGTGGTCGCGCAGGCCGACCCAGTCCGGCGTGCGCAGGCTCGCTGGGATCGCGGCCGCTTCCACGACCGCGCGGGCGGCGTCCGGCGCGAGCGGCCGTGGCTGCCGGCGCGGCTGCTTCGGGGCGCGGACGGCGGTCGCCGCGGTCTCGGCGATGAAGCCGCGCTTGGCGAGGAACCGCATGAGGCCCCGGACGGCCGCGAGGCCGCGCGCCCGGCTTGGCGCGGAAACGCCGGCGGCCGCCCGGCGCGCCAGCCAGGCCCGGTAGTCGCGGACGGCAAGGCCCTCGATCGCAGCGAGGTCCGGCGGCGCGCCTAAATGTTCCGTCAGGAACGCCAGGAATTCCTGGACGTCGCGGCCATAGGCCTTCTCGGTATTGGCCGCGGCCCGCCGGGGG
>DAINCG010000004.1:23101-24839 GCA_036732525.1 Pseudomonadota bacterium
GAGCCAGGCGCGCCAGTCGTCGAGCGCCGCGGCGAGGTCGGGCGCGGCGTGCATGCTTCAGGCGGCGTCCGGCGAGAAGTCGAGCCAGGCGGCGAAGGTGCCGCCGAGCGCCTGGCCGAGAAACGCCAGGAGATCGTCCGCCTGATCGGGCGTGTAGGCGTCCGGCTCCCGGCCGCCGATCGCCAGCATGGCCTTCGGCGCGTCGGTCCCCATGTCGATCCGGACCAATGCGGCCGATTGCACGACGCCGGCGGCGGGGCCGAACAGTATCGGGTCGGGCTCCAGGCCCTGGATGAAGCGTGACCGGCGTTCCGGCCCGCCGAGATAGGCGTCGACGTCGCCGCCGCGCATCCGGCGCACGCCGACCGGCGGCGCTTCCGCCCCGTCTTCCGACTCGACGCAGAGGGTCACGGTTTCGCAGCGCAGGATGTCCGGGTACTGCTCCGTCACCGTTTCGATCAGCGCCTCGAAGCTCGCCGCCCGGATGGCGGAGAGCGTCGCCTCGAAGATCGTCGCCTGGCTGGACAGATTGGCGCGCGAAACGGCCAGCAGCTCCTGCCAGCTCTCGCGCAGTTCGTTCAACTCGCGCCGATGCCGGTCGACCATGGCGCGCTGCAGGTCGACGACGCCGTTCCCGCCGCGGTCGGGCGGCTCCATCTTCGCCAGCAGGTCCGGCCGGCGCGCCAGAAAGTCCGGATGCGCGGCAAGCCAGGCGGCGACGGTTTCAGGGTCGAGGTCGGGCGTGGCGGCGTCGTCGGTCATGGAGGCGGCTACAGGATCGACTGGCCGGTCTTCTCCCAGTCGGAGAGGAACGCGGCGAGTCCCTTATCGGTGAGCGGATGGCTGTAGAGCTGGCGGATGACGTTGGGCGGAATGGTCGCGACATGCGCGCCCGCCTTGGCGGCCGCCAGCACATGCGCCGGATGGCGGATCGAGGCCGCCAGAACTTCCGTGTGCAGGTTCGGATAGTTGTCGTAGATCTGGACGATGTCGTCGATCAGCAGCATGCCGTCCTCGCCGATGTCGTCGAGGCGACCGATGAAGGGCGAGATGAACGCCGCCCCGGCCTTTGCCGCCAGCAATGCCTGATTGGCGGAGAAGCAGAGCGTCACGTTGACCATGACGCCGTCGTCCGAGAGCGCCTTGCAGGTCTTCAGTCCGTCGACGGTCAGCGGGCATTTGACCGCGACATTGTCCGCGATCGCCGCGAGCTTGCGACCTTCCTTCAGCATGGTCTCGAAATCGGTCGCGGCGACTTCCGCGCTGACGGGGCCGGAGACCACCGCGCAGATTTCGGCGATCACGTCCAGGATGTTGCGCCCGGATTTGGCGATCAGCGACGGGTTGGTCGTCACGCCGTCGAGCAGCCCGGTCGCCGCCAGGTCCTTGATTTCGTCGACGTCGGCTGTATCGACAAAGAACTTCATCCTGCCCACTCTCACTTCAGGGGGCGCGGAAAGCGCCCCGAATCCCAGGCGAACCCAATAACCGATGGCGGCACATGAAGCCAGCAGCGCGGACGATCTATTCGGGGATGACGGCCTCGTCGCGCGCCCCGTTCTGACGCCGGCGCCCTTGCCGGGCCCCTTGTCCTACCTGGCGCCGGCGGATCTGGCGCCCGGAACGCTGGTCGCGGCGCCGCTCGGCGGTCGGACGGTCGTCGGCGTCGTCTGGGACGAAGCGGACGACGCCCCGGCGGCGCCCGCGAAGCTGAAGCCGATCCACGGCCGGGTCGATG
>DAINCG010000005.1:0-7470 GCA_036732525.1 Pseudomonadota bacterium
GCTGATAATCGAGATCAGGTGTTGGCCGCTCGCCACGATGTCTTTGGCGTAGAGCTTGTATTCCGGCGCGCCTAGGGGCCCATGCGCTTCCGATTCCAGCAACTGCCCGAAGCCGATCACGCCGTTGAGCGGCGTGCGCAGCTCATGCGTCATATTGGCGAAGAAGCGGTCCTTGCTGGTCGCCGCGTTGTCGGCTTCCTGGCGGGCGGCCTCGAGTTCCAGCGACTGGCAGCGCAGGTGGTCGGTGACGAGTCTGAGCAGATTCAAGGCCGACGCGACGCCGGCGACGCGATCGCCGTCCATGACGACGACGCCCTGCTGCAGCGTCGCCGCCGGCAGGGCGGAGGCGATCGTCGACAGCTCTTCCACCGTCGAGACGCGCTCCAGCACGACCGGCTCGCCGATCATCCATTCGATCAGCGACGCGGCGCGCTCGCCGACGTCGTAGGGGCCGGGCCTGGGGATGACACCGAGCGGCCGGTCGCGGCGATCGACGACGACGATTCGGGCAAGCGTCGAGTCGTTTGCAAACAGGCGGCGCGCCGCCGCGCAGCCGGCGTCGACCTCCAAGGTCGCCGCCGGCTCGCAAACGCCAGCCAGGTCAATAATGTAAGGCGCGCCGAGGCCCATCCATCCAGCCTTCAGATTCGAACGAGGGCGGATGGTAGGCCGGTTGGCTTTCCTTCCGGTAAACCGAATGGTTCAGATTTCGGCCGCTTGTGGACTAGGCTATTCGGCGACGACCGGATTGGTCAGGACGCCGACCTGCTCCACTTCGACGTCGACGCTGTCGCCGGGGACCAGCCAACGCGGTGGCTTGCGCGCATAGCCGACGCCTTCCGGCGTGCCGGTCGCGATGATGTCGCCCGCATGCAGGGTCATCACCTCGGTCAGGTGGAAGATCAGCTTGGCGATCGGGAAGATCAGGTCGCGCGTGTTGGCGTTCTGCATGGTCTCGCCGGAGACGATCGTCTTCAGCTGTAGACCGACGCCGCCCGGCGTCACTTCGTCCGCCGTCACGATATCCGGCCCGAAACCGCCGGTGCCGTCGAAATTCTTCCCCATCGTCCACTGGCTCGCCTTGCGCTGATAGTCGCGCACGCTGCCGTCGTTGAAGAGGGACCAACCGTAGATCACGTCCAACGCGTCCGCCTCGGCGACGTGGCGGCAGGTCTTGGCGATGACGACGACCAGTTCGCCCTCGAAGTCGAAGTTTGGCGACGCCTTCGGAACGACCAGCGGCTCGCCGTGCGCGACGAGCGACGCCGGCGTCCGAACGAAGACTTCCGGATAGGTCGGCGGCGCCGCGCCGCCTTCCGCCGCATGGGCGGCGTAGTTGCGCCCGATGCACAGGATCTTGCCGGGTTCGGGGATCGGCGGCAGCAGCTTGATCCGGCTCATCGGCGTCTTGGCGCCCGACTTCGCCGCATCGGCGAGCGCGGCCTTGGCGGCGTCGCCGCCCTTGATCACGCCGATCATGTCGCCGCCATACGCGGCGGCGGCCGCCGAAACGTCGACGATGTCATCGCCCAGACGAACGCCGATCTTAGCCGCGCCGCCGTCCGAGAAGGTAACCAAACGCATGTCCTGATCCTGAACCGTTGATTGGAGAAAGCCGGTCGCGACTTTCGCCCAACGGCGCGGAAAAGACCATAGCGTTCGGGGGTGTCCCCGGGTCTAGAACGTCTGCTCGGCCGCGTCCTCGTGGGGGATGCGCCAGGTTTCCATGAGCGCCACTGTGGTCCATTCGCCGACGTGGGGATGGTCGAGCACGGCGTCGACATAGGTCTGCGCCGGCGCCGCGAGCGGCAGCCCATAGGTCCGGCATCGGCTCGCGACGGGCGCGAAGAAGACGTCCGCCAGCGTCCAGCGGCCGAAGAGATAGGGTCCGGCCGCGCCGAACGTCGACCGGCCCACGCCTCCTCAAGGCGCTCGAGGTCGGCCTTGACCTCGTCGGGCGGCGCGATCGGGGCGATCTTGCCGCGGATGTCCATCGGGCAGCGGTTGCGCAGCCCCATGTAGCCGCTGTGCATTTCGGCGACGAGGCTGCGGGCGACGGCGCGGGCGGCCGGGTCCTCCGGCCACATCGCGGCGTCGGGCCGAAGCTCGTTCAGATATTCGGCGATCGCGAGGCTGTCCCAGACCTTGACGGCGCCGTGTTCCAGGCACGGCACGCGGCGGTTCGGGCTGACAGCGGCGATCGACGCCGCCGTTTCGGGCGTGTCGAGGAGAATCATGCCCTCCTCGAACGCCACGCCCGAAAGCCGGCAGGCCAGCCAGCCGCGGAAGGACCAGCTGGAATAGTTGCGGTTGCCGATGTGAAGAACGAAGTCCGCCATGAACGATGCAGCTCCCGAAGCGGTCAGATGCGCCAGAACGGCTTGCCGGCCTCGTCGGCGACGATCGAGCGGGTCAGCCCGACATCAGCGAGCATGCGATCGTCGGCGCGCTCGAGCAAATGCCGAAGCTCGGCCCGGTGCTGCTGGCGGCGGCGCCATGCCCAGACCGCCGTCAGAATCTTGACGGCGGCCGGCCGCAGGCCAGGCTTCGGCGAAGAGATTCCAGGGGCGAAGGCGATGTGCGCCATGGTCCGTATCCTCAAGTTCGATTGGTCGCGGGGAATGGGTAATTCCGTGAACATCGCCAATATAGGGTTAGATATTTTGGTCGAAAAACGATATGTTCTTGTCTCTCCCATTAGAAAATCTATCGAAGCGCCATGCGTCTGCCCTCGCTCACCGCCCTTCGGGCCTTCGAAGCGGCCGCCCGCAGCGGTTCGTTCGTCAAGGCGGCGGAGGAGTTGCATGTCACGGCCGCCGCCATCAGCCAGCAGGTGCGCGCGCTGGAAGAGGACCTTGGCGCGCCGCTGTTCGAACGCGTCGGCCGGCGCCTGCGGCTGACGGAAGCAGGCCAGGCCTTCGCGCCGGGCCTCGCCGACGGCTTCGCGCGCATTCAGGCGGCGACCGCGGCCGCCCGCGGCGGCGCCCGGCCGCGGTCGAGCCTCAGGGTCAGCATGCTGCCGTCCTTCGCATTCGGCTGGCTGAACGTCCGGCTGCCCGACTTCCGCGCCCGCCATCCCGACATCGACATCCTGGTCGACGCCAACATGCGGAACGCCGACATCCGGCGCGGCGAGGCCGACTTTGCGATTCGCTACGGCCTCGGCGTCGTCGAGGACGGACTGGTCAGCGAGCCTTTTCTGGAAGAGGACGTGTTCCCGGTTTGCAGCCCGGCGCTTCTGAACGGACCGAAGCCGCTGCGCCGGCTGCGCGATCTGGCGGAGCACGACCTGATCCATGACCTGATGGCCCATCCGGGCGAGCCGTGGAACGCGTGGGCGGCATGGTTCCGCCTCGCCGGCATCGCGCGGTCGCCGCAGCCGGGGCCGAGCTACACCGACTCGATCCTGATCTATCAGGCCGCGATCCAGGGGCAGGGGGTCGCCATCGGCCGCAGCGCGCTCGTCGACGACGCGCTGACCCAGGGCCAGCTGGTGCGGCCATTCGACGTGGTCCGCCCCGCCGACTACTCCTACTGGCTCGTCATGACGCCGAGTACGGCGGAAAGCCGCGCCGCCACGGTCTTTCGCGATTGGCTGCAGGAGATGGCGCGGGTGGCGGCCGGCGGCGGACGGGCGCCGACGCCGGCGTCCTGAACGTCGCATCTTTGCCGCCGGGCGCGGACGTCCTAGTGTTTCGGCGAACGACGACGCAGCCAAGAGGAGCAGCCGCGCATGGCGACGGGCGGATTCCGTTTCCCGAAGATCGAGTTTACCCCCGAACTGAAAACCCTGCAGGCGGAGGTGCGGGAATTCCTGGCGGAAGAGCGCGCATCCGGCGGCTTCACGCCGGTCGCGGACGGTTGGGCCTTCGGCGTCGATTTCGAGTTCAGCCGGAAACTCGGCCAGCGCGGCTGGCTCGGCATGACCTGGCCGAAGCAGTATGGCGGCCACGAACGCTCCTCGATGGAGCGCTATGTCGTGACCGAGGAAATCCTGGCCGCCGGCGCGCCGGTCTCCGCCCACTGGGTGGCCGACCGCCAATCCGGGCCGATGATCCTGAAGAACGGCACGGAAGAGCAGAAGCGCGACATCCTGCCCCGCATCGCGGCGGGCGAGTGCTATTTCGCCATCGGCATGAGCGAACCGGACTCGGGCTCCGACCTCGCGTCGCTCAGGACGTCAGCGACCAAGGTCGACGGCGGCTGGAAGATCAACGGCCGGAAGATCTGGTCTTCCGGCGCGCATTTCTGCCATTACATGATCGCGACGGTGCGCACCGGCGGCACGCGGGACGAGACGAAACGGCACGAAGGCCTCTCCCAGTTCCTGGTCGACCTGAAGGGACCGGGCATCGAGATTCGCGGCATCCGCAACATGGCGGGCGACGTCCACTTCAACGAGACGGTGTTCGACGACGCGTTTGTGCCGGACGACTGCCTGCTCGGCGAAGAGGGCGACGGCTGGCGCCAGGTGACGAGCGAGCTCGGCCTGGAACGCTCCGGGCCGGAACGCTTCCTCTCATCCGCGATCACGTTGACGGAGGCGGCGCGGCGGATCGGCGATCAGCCGACTGACTCGCAGGCCGTGGCGCTCGGCACGGCGACGGCGCGGCTGAAGGCGATGCGGCGCATGTCGCTCGGCGTCTCCGCCCTCTTGCAGGAGGGCCAGTCGCCGGTGGTCGAGGCCGCATTGGTCAAGGACCTCGGCACGAAGTTCGAAAGCACGCTGCTGAACGACCTGCGCCACGTCATGCCGACGGAGCCGGTCGGCCAGTCGACCGACGCTTACGCCCGCACGCTCGCCGAAGGCCTGCTGCGTGTCCCGTCCTCCACCATCCGCGGCGGCACCAACGAAGTGCTGCGCGGCATCGTCGCCCGTCAACTCGGCCTTCGTTAGGCGCCTGGAACATCACGAAATGAGCACCGAAGACAATCTGATCGTCGACGCGGCGACGCGCATCTTCCAGGACATGGTCGAAGCCGGCGTGATCAACGACGCCGAAGCCGGAACCTGGCCGGCCGAACTGTGGCAGACCTTGGAGGAATCCGGTCTGACGCTCGCCTGGGGCGACGAAATGCGCGGCGGCGCCGGCGTCGACATGCTGGACGGCTTCGCGCTGCTGAAGGCCGCCGGGCGCTTTTCCGTGCCCGTTCCGATGGCGGAAACGCTGCTCGCCGCCTGGCTGCTCGGCCACGGCAAACTCGACCTGCCGACGGGGCCGATGTCGATCGCGCCGACCCAGGCGGAGGCGCGGATCGCGCTCAGCGGCGGCAAGCTCGCAGGCACGGCGCGTTACGTGCCGTTCGCCCGCGTCGCGGAGCACTTGGCCGTCCTCGCCCGCGACGGCGACGCGCCGGTCATCGCGCTCGTCCGGCGCTCCGACTGCGCGCTCGTCGAGAACGTGAACCTCGCCGGCGAGCCGGCGGACGACGTGGCGTTCGACGGGGTCGCGCCGGTCGCGACCGCGCCGGCGCCCGAAGGCCTCGACGAGGCGGCGGTCGTCGCGATGGGGGCGGCGGTTCGCGCCATGCAGATGGCGGGCGGCCTGGAGAAGATCCTCGATCAGTCGGTCCAGTATTCGCTGGAGCGGTCGCAGTTCGGCCGGCCGATATCCCGGTTCCAGGCGATTCAGCACGGCCTGGCGCAGCTGGCCGGCGAAGCCGCGGCGGCGGGCGCCGCGGCGGACGCGGCGGCCGAAGCGGTGGCGCGCACGGGCGGCCTCGGCGAGGGCGCGCTCGCGGAAATCGCGGCCGCCAAAGCCCGGGTCGGGGAGGCGGCGACCACCGGCGCCGCCATCGCCCACCAGACCCACGGCGCCATGGGCTTCACCTACGAGCACACGCTGCACCACGCGACCCGCCGCCTCTGGTCCTGGCGGGACGAGTTCGGCAACGAAAGCTATTGGGCGCTGCGGCTCGGGCGCATGGTCGCGGCCCGCGGCGCGGACAACCTCTGGCCGTTCGTCACCGGCGATTGATGCGCGGCGCGTCGTCGACGGCGTTAACGCCGTCTGAACCATGTTCGCACTAGCAAGGCGGCATGGGACTCATCCGACGCCTTATCGTTCTGGCGCTTCTAGCGAGCGCCATGGGGACGCCCGCACCGGCGCTCGCCCAGCGCGCCTCCTTGAGCGAGGTGACGAAGGTTGTGCGCGGCGAGGAAGATCCGGCGACGGCGGGCGGCGTCGAGTTGCCCGCGACGGCGGAAGACGGACGGCCGTACATCTATCTCGGCATGATGCACGTGACCGCCTATCGGGACTGGCGGCCGGCGCGCACCTATACGCTCTGGCCGCGCATCACCGTGCCGCTCGACGGCGACGTCGGCGCCTTCAGCCGGCTGGAGCCCCGGATCCGGGACGCCGTCTCGGCGGCGCTCGCCGAAGTCGTGCAACTTGACTGGCCGGACGAGTCGAAAATCGACGTCGCAATCGCCGGGCAGGTCGCGAAATCGCGGGTCGAGCGCGTCGTCGGCGACGGCGGCTTGGACGCCCTCGACTTTATCAACATGCAGGTGCAGGTTTTCTAGGCTGCGCTGTCCGGCGCGGCGCTCCAGGCCCCGTCGAAAGCGTATTCCAGACCCGTGCTCTCCGATCCCGCGAAGCGAAATGTGCTGATCCTGGCCGTGTGCCAGGCGCTCTACATGACCGGCACCTCCCTGATGATCGCGACCGGCCCGCTGGCCGGAAAAATCCTGACGCCGACGCCGGGCTGGGAGACGCTGCCGCTGGCGACGCACCATGCGGGCGTTATGCTGGCGACGATTCCGGCTTCCCAGATCATGCGGCGGATCGGCCGCCGGGCCGGCTTCATGCTGGCGACCTGGTTCGGCGTCGCCGGGGCGGCGCTCGCCGGGACGGCGATGCTGCAGGGCTCGTTCTGGCTGCTCTGCGTCGGCGTCTGCATCGTCGGCTGGTTTAACGGCTTCGCCGTTTTCTATCGCTTCGCCGCCGCCGACACGGCGTCCGAGGAGTTTCGCCCGCGCGCCATTTCCTGGGTGCTGACGGGCGGGCTGTTCGCCGCCTTTCTCGGGCCCGAACTCGCCAACCTCACCAAGGACATGCTGGCGCCGACGGTGTTCGCGGGCAGCTATTTCGCGCTGATCGGCGTCTACATCCTGTCCTTCATCCTGCTCTCCGGCGTCCGCATCCCGCGCCTGACTGCGGCGGAGCGTAAGGTTAGCGGACGGCCGCTGCTGGAGATCCTCGCGCAGCCGAAATGCGCCGTGGCGATCGTCGCGGCCTTCGTCGCCTATGGCGTGATGTCGCTGCTGATGACGTCGACGCCGCTTGCGATGGCAGGTTGCGGCTTTCAATTCGTCGATTCGAAGTGGGTCATCCAGGCGCATATCGTCGGCATGTTCGCGCCCTCCTTCGTGACGGGCGACATCATCAAAAAGCTCGGGGCGCTGAACGTCATCCTGATCGGCGCGGCGCTGTTTTCGCTGGTCTTCCGTGGTCTCGGCGGCGA
>DAINCG010000005.1:7480-11811 GCA_036732525.1 Pseudomonadota bacterium
CGTTCGAGAACTTCGCCATCGGACTGCTGACGCTCGGCATCGGCTGGAACTTCATGTTCATCGGCGCGACGACGCTCCTGACCGAAACCTACCGGCCGGAGGAGCGGGCCAAGGTCCAGGGGTTCAACGACTTCCTGATCTTCGCGACCGTGGCGACGGCGGCCCTGTCGTCGGGCCACCTGCTCGCCGCGTTCGACTGGTCGGTCGTGAACTACGGCGTGGCGCCGCTGCTCGGTCTCGCGGTCGTCTGCGTGCTGGCCTTGAAGGCGCGGACGCCCCGGACAGCCTGACCCCGCAGGTTTGTCGCATTGCGGCAACTTGCCAGCCGCCGGGGCATCTGGCATAGACCGCCCCGCTTCATTGCGCGCGGCGGTCCCGGAAGGGGGCCGCAAGCGCGCTTTGCCCTGTCTGACCGTTAACCAATCCCGGGGGGCCTCATCCGATGGAACTGGCCTACATCATCGTTTTGCTCTGCGGCGCCGCCGCGGTTGTCTATGGACTGATCACCGGCCGCGCCATTCTGGCGGCGGACGCGGGCAACGCCCGCATGCAGGAGATCGCCGGCGCGATCCGCGAGGGCGCTTCCGCCTATCTGAAGCGGCAGTACACGACCATCGCCATCGTCGGCGCCGTCATCTTCGTGCTGACCTGGCTGCTCCTCGGTTTCCTGTCGGCGCTCGGTTTCGCGATCGGCGCGACGCTTTCCGGCGTCGCCGGCTATGTCGGCATGCTGGTCTCGGTCCGCGCCAACGTGCGCACCGCAGAAGCCGCGCGGCACGGCCTTGAAAAGGGCCTGGACATCGCCTTCAAGTCGGGCGCGGTCACCGGCATGCTGGTCGCCGGCCTCGCGCTGCTGGGCGTCGCCGTCTACTACGGCATCCTGCTCGCCCTCGGGCAGGTAGACCGCGGCCTGATCGACCCGCTTGTCGCGCTCGGCTTCGGCGCCTCGCTGATCTCGATCTTCGCCCGTCTCGGCGGCGGCATCTTCACCAAGGGCGCGGACGTCGGCGCCGACCTCGTCGGCAAGGTCGAAGCCGGCATTCCGGAAGACGATCCGCGCAACCCGGCGGTCATCGCGGACAACGTCGGCGACAATGTCGGCGACTGCGCCGGCATGGCCGCCGACCTGTTCGAAACCTACGCGGTCACCGTCGTGGCGACGATGGTCCTCGGCCTCATCTTCTTCGGCGGCGGCCCGCATTGGGAAACGATCCTGATGTACCCGTTGCTCATCGGCGGCGTCTCGATCATCGCCTCGATCGTCGGCGCGTTCTTC
Organism: Pseudomonadota bacterium; assembly: GCA_036732525.1. Classification (GTDB taxonomy): domain Bacteria; phylum Pseudomonadota; class Alphaproteobacteria; order Bin95; family Bin95; genus VMCJ01. The sequence goes on from DAINCG010000005.1 coordinate 8,757, forward strand.
GTGAAGCTCGGCTCCAGCCGGAACATCATGGGCGCGCTCTACAAGGGCTTCATCGTCTCGGCCGGCCTGTCGCTGGCGCTGGTCTTCGTCGCGACGGTGGCGCTGCTCGGCCTCGGCACGGTCTTCGAAACGCCGTCGGGCACCAGCTTCACCGGCGGCGGACTGTTCGTCTGCGCGCTGGTCGGCATCGCCGTCACCGGCCTGATCATCTGGATCACGGAGTACTACACCGGCACCAACTACCGTCCGGTGCGCAGCGTCGCCCAGGCCTCGACGACCGGCCACGGCACGAACGTCATCCAGGGCCTCGCCATCTCCATGGAGGCGACGGCCGGCCCGGCGCTCGTCATCTGCGTCGCGATCATCGTGACTTACATGATCGCCGGCATCTTCGGCATCGCCATCGCCGTCACCGCCATGCTGGCGCTGGCCGGCATGGTCGTGGCGCTGGACGCCTATGGCCCGGTCACCGACAACGCCGGCGGCATCGCCGAGATGGCCGAACTGGAAAGCGACGTGCGTGACACGACGGACGCGCTCGACGCGGTCGGCAACACCACGAAGGCGGTCACCAAGGGCTACGCCATCGGCTCCGCCGGTCTGGGCGCCCTGATCCTGTTCGGCGCCTACACGGCCGACCTGGAGTACTTCGCGGCCAATCCGGACAAGTACGGCTTCTTCCAGGGCGTGACCCCGAACTTCTCGCTCTCCAACCCCTATGTCGTCGTCGGCCTGTTCTTCGGCGGCCTGCTGCCGTTCCTGTTCGGCGCCATGAGCATGACCGCCGTCGGCCGCGCCGCCGGTTCGGTCGTCGAAGAGGTCCGCCGCCAGTTCCGGGAAATCCCGGGCATCATGGAAGGCACCGGCCGGCCGCGTTACGACAGCTGCGTCGACCTGCTGACGAAGGCGGCGATCAAGGAGATGATCATCCCCTCGCTGCTGCCGGTCCTGGCGCCGGTCGCGCTGTACTTCGTCGTCTGGATCATCGCTGGCAAGTCGGCCGCCTTCTCGGCGCTCGGCGCGATGCTGCTCGGCGTAATCGTCACCGGCCTCTACGTCGCCATCTCCATGACCGCGGGCGGCGGCGCCTGGGACAACGCCAAGAAGTACATCGAAGACGGCAATCACGGCGGCAAGGGCTCCGAAGCCCACAAGGCGGCCGTGACGGGCGACACCGTCGGCGACCCTTACAAGGACACCGCCGGCCCGGCCGTCAACCCGATGATTAAGATCACCAACATCGTCGCGCTGCTGCTGTTGGCCATTTTGGCCCACTGACCGGCAGGGCTACGGCCCACTGAAAAGGCCCCGGCGCCGCCGCGTCGGGGCCTTTTTCTTGTTCAGGCCTTGGCCGCCACCGCGCGTCGCCTGAGGTCTTCGGCCCAAGCGACGAGGTCCCCCGCGCCGAAGTCCGTCGGATCGACGTGCGCGGCGGTCAGCAGGGCGCGCCAGCCGGCGTCGTCGAGGCCGAGCGCCGCGATCGACGCAAGTTCGTCCGCAAGGGCCAGGGCCTCCCGCCGGCTTGCCTCGGCGAGGAACGCGTCCGCCGGCGCGGGCCAGGGCTCGGCGGCTCGATCCCAATCCTCGTTCGCGTAGGCCTTCAATAGCTGCCAGAGCATGCCGTCCTCGTGCAGCGTCATGGCCTCAAGGCTCCACGTAGGCGGTGAGCAGGCGATAGGTCGTGCGGCCCTTGTCCTGCCATTTCGTCAAAACCGCGACCGTCGTTCTGCCGTCACGGGCGTCGCCGCCGCGATAGACGATGCGGCCGACGGGGCGGTCGAACAGCCGGCGGAGCGCCAGCCGGCGCTGGCTTTCGTCGTCGTTCAGCCAGCGGCGCACGCGGGCGTCGTTCGGCTCGTGTCGGATGGTGCGGACGATGGCGACCGCCGCGGTCTCGAGGTCGGTAAAGCCCGACGCCGCGGAAATGTTCTCCCGCTCGACCCGGTCGTGCAGCTGGCTGTCGGTCCGACCGACATGTCGCTGGATCGTATGGCCGCGATGTTCGCCGCCCTCCTGCGCTTCCAGCCAGCGGATCGCCTTCGCGACGGCCGCGCGCCGCGCCTCCGACTGCGGATCGTCGGCGGGAGCGGCGTCGGGCTTGTCCGGCGAACGGCTGTCGGCCGCAGGACGGCGCGCGTCCGGTTCGGCCGAACCGCCATCGCGGAAGGGAGAGGGCGCGGCGTCGCGAGCCGCGCCGGGCTCGCCCTGCAGGCTCGCGATAAGCACCGCAAGGGCGAGCGCCGCGACCGAAAGGATGATGCGCTGCGCGCGCGACGACACGTTGAAACGTCTGAACAGCATGGCTTTCTGGCGCCCCGGTCAGGGGCGCTCCCGTTGCGTCGACCGACGAAGTCTAACCGACGTATCTGAAGCCATGCCTAACGCCAGGTAAAAGCCCGGCGCCGGTCCGGTCGTTAAAGGCTGTCGAAGCTCGCCGTGAAGCCGCGCAGCGACATTGCGAGATCCAGCTTCTGGCGCCGGATGTTCTGGATGCTGATCTGGCCTCTCGAGCCGCGCTTCATGGCGTTGGCGAGGCCGGTCGAGACGGCGATCTGGGCGATGCAGCCTTCACGCAGGCAGAAGTCGAACTGCACCGTCTCCGCGGAGCCGCCGTCGACATTGAAGCCGACGCCGGGCCGGAGCCACACGCCCAACGGCGCGATCAGCCGCATCACCGCGCTCGGCGATCCCGGCGGCTTGATGACGACGGCTTGCATGATCGCCTTGCCCGTCTTGGGGTTGTTGATCACCTGGGTCATCTGGCAAATGCGCTGGTTGTTGCCCGGCACTTCGCCGCATTCCAGCGTCCAGTCGCCATTCTGCGTTTTCTTGAGGTTCTGAAGCTGCGGCGGTTGCTGCTGTTCCGCCTGCTGCGCCATCGCGGGCGCTGCGATCATCGCGGCGCACGCAGCGGCCAGGACGAATCTCAACATGGATATAAACACTCCCAGGGTGTGACGCCTCCCCCTACGCGGCGGACACTGCGTCAACGTCGCGTTGGATGCAAGGGCAGATCTGGCCGCAGGACGCCGGCTTAGCGTTCTTTATGTCGGGG
>DAINCG010000005.1:11880-23965 GCA_036732525.1 Pseudomonadota bacterium
GAACCGGCGGCGCGGATGTCGGATAGCTTGCATCGAGGGCGCCGAATGACGTGACGCCGAGCAGGCCGAGGGCGATTTCGCACTCCCGCTCCAGCAATTCCAGCATCCAGACGACGCCGCCGACTCCGCCGGCCGCCAGCGCGTAGCCCTGCATGCGGCCGAGGCCGACGGCGTCGGCGCCCAGGATCATCGCCTTCACGATATCGGTGCCGCGGCAGAAGCCGCCGTCGACCGCGACCTCCGCCTTGCCGCCGACGGCGGCGACGACTTCCGGCAGCACGTCGATCGCGCCGCGGCCGAAGTCGAGCTGCCGGCCGCCATGGTTCGAGACATAGACGCAATCGACGCCGTGTTCGACGGCGATGGCGGCGTCCTCGGCCGTCGCGACGCCCTTCAGAATCAGCGGGATGTCGTGCTTGTCCTTGAAGCGCTTCACATTGTCCCAGCTGAACGCCATCTGCCAATTGTGGCCGGTCCGGTTGACGCCGCGCGCGCGGCCGGCGGGCAGGTACCGCTTGATAATGTCCCGCTCGCGCCGGGAATAATGGGCGGTGTCGACCGTGATGCAGAAGGCGCGGAAGCCGGCGTCGACGGCGCGCTTCACATGGTCGTCGACGAACGCGTCGTCGCCGCGGACGTAAAGCTGGAAGAGCGTCGGCTCATCGACCGAGCCGGCGACCGTCTCCAGGTCGGGCTGCGTTACGGAGCTCACCATGTGGTCGACGCCGAACGCCTCCGCTCCGCGCGCGGCCGCGACGCCGCCGCCGGCCGCGAAGCTCTCCAGGCTGCCGATCGGCGCCAGGAAGACCGGCAGGCGGAGGGCCCGGCCCATGAAGCGGCCACGCACGCTGACCGCCGAGACATCGCGGCAGACGCGCGGCCGGAAGGCCAGACTGTCGAGCGCCAGGCGGTTGCGAAGGTAGGTGGTTTCCGTCTCCGCCGCGCCCGCCAGATAGTCCCAGGTGGTGTCGGGCAGGTTGATCCGCGCCCGCTCGGGCAGTTCCTGCAGGGTCAGGAATTCGGGGGCCTCGTAGCCGGTGGCGCGCAACTTGGCGCCGGTCTCGCCGGACATGTCGTTTCGTCGCTTTCGTCGGTTGTGCGGGTCCTGGCGGACCGCGGGCTTGAGCGTGGGAGACTAGAGCAGTGTCGTCAGATGCGAAACAGCGTCCGGCGCGATCACGTGGTCAGGCGCTCCGCGCGAAGAAGCTGTTCGTGGAACATGGCGAGGGTCGCCTGAACGCGGCCGAAGACCGTGTCTGGCGGATAGCGCCCCTCCGCGTCCGGCGCGCCGACGGGCATGTCCAGCATCAATTCCAGCGCCTCCTCCAGCCGGTCGACGGTCCACAGGCGGAATTCGCCCTTCTCCATGGCTTCGATCACATCCGCATCCAGGATCAGCTGGTCGGCGTTGCTCGAGGGCACGATGGCGCCCTGGTCTCCGGTCAGGCCGCCCGCCTCGACGCAGGTGCGGAAGAAGCCTTCGATCTTGTGCCGCACGCCGCCGACCGATTGGGCGACGCCGAATTGGTTCATCGAGCCGGTGATCGCGATCGACTGCTGGACCGGCGTTTGGGCGAGATCGGAGACGATGGCGACGGCTTCGGCGAGCGATGCGCTGTCGCCCTCGACGCCGCCATAGTTCTGCTCGAAGGTCATCGAAGCGGTGAACGACAGCGGCATCGTCCGCGCGAACTGGCCTGAGAAGTAGCCTTGCAGGATCATCGCCGCCTTTTGCTGGATCGGCCCGCCCATGGCGACGTCCCGCTCGATGTTGACGACGCCGCGCCGGCCGATCGACGTCCGGGCCGTGACCCGCGCCGGGCCGCCGAACGCATGGTCGCCGATGTCGCGCACGGTCAATCCATTGACCTGTCCGACGACGGCGCCGGTCACGTCGATCTTGACGCCGCCTCGCCGGATCATCTCCTGCGATCGATCCTCGATGCGACGATTGCGGCGGAGACGCGCTTCGCGGGCCGCGCGGATATCGTCGATCTGAATATCGCCCTTGCGGCCGGCGGCCTTGGCGATTACGACCGCTTCGGCGATCAGGTCGTCGAGCCGCTCGATCCGCGCGGAGAGCTTCTGTCGGTCGTCGGCCCAGCGGCTCGACAGGCCGAGCAGCTCCTGAAGCGCGTCGTCCGTGCAGGCGCAGCTGCCGCGTTTCTGCGCCATGTCCTGAATGACGCCGGCGAGCACGTTCCGGTTTTCCGGGCTCGCCTCCATGTCGGGGTCGATGTCGGCTTTGATCTTGAAGTAGGCCTGGAAGTCCGGGTCGACGGAAAAGAACGTGTAGTACCAGCGTGGCGCGCCGACGATGATCACCTTCAGGTTCAGCGGGATCTCCTTCGGCCGGGGGGCGCCGGCGATGGGGATGCCGTTGAAGCGATGCAGTTCCTCCATCTGCACGGACTCGTCGCGGATGGCGCCCTTCAGAAACTGCCATGCGAGGCCTTGCGCGGCCAACGCGTCGGCTCTGAGCACGAGCACGCCGCCGTTCGCCCGGTGCAGCGCGCCGGCGCGGATCAGCGAGAAGTCCGTCTCGACGATGCCGCCGACCTGACGGTACTCCATCCGGCCGAACAGGTTCTGATAGGTCGGGTTCGGCTCCAGCACCACGTTCGGGTGCGCATCGTCGCCGTGGTCGACCAGGAGATTGACCGCGTAGCGCCGTTCCGGCGGCTCCATGCCCGGCGGCATCGGCATGCCGGGGTTCTGGGTCTGCGGCGCGAAGATCTGCAGGTGCTCGACAGCGTCGGTCTTCAGCTCGTCCAGCCAGCGCGCGAGGTTGGTGTGTTCCGCGAACTCCACCTTGACCGCATCGACCAGGAGCGCGATCGCGTCGTCCGCGATCGACTTGCTGGCGCCCTGAGCGTGTTCGGCGACGCGCTGCTGTTGCTCCGCCGCCCAGCGGTTGAATTCGCCAAGCTTCTGTCCGATCTCGCGGCCGGCCGCTTCGATGTTGCGGCGTTCTTCCTCCGGCAGCGTCATCCAGTCCGGCGCGTCGTCGCCGCCGGCGCGCACGATCTGCATGCCCTGGGGCGTCTGCGCGAGGTCCAGGCCGCGCGCCCTCGCTTCCTCGCGCAGCGCTTCGATCCGCTTCGAGATCTCGCCCGCGAGCGCTTCCTGTTCCTGGCGCAATTGCGTCTGGGCGGCTTCGTCGCCGAAGGCGTGAGAAAGACCCTCGCGGATCTGGCCGGGCAGCGCTTCCATACGGTCGCTGAAGCGGCGGCCGACGCCGGCCGGCAGCGCCAGGGGCCGCGGTCGATGGGTGCGACGGAAGTTATTGACGTAGATCCAGTCGGACGGGGCCGACCGCTTGGCCATTTCCTCCTTGAGGAAGGCGAGCGTCGCCGTCATCCGGCCGCTGCGGTCATCCCCGACGACGAAGACGTTGAAGCCCGGTTCCCGAATGACAAGGCTAAGTTCCAGCGCTTCCCGCGCGCGCGCATGGCTGGACAGCGAGAACACCTCCGGGGCCGCGGGATCGGGCGGCGGGAAATGGGGCAGGCCGGCGTCCGCGGGCTTTACGGTTCCGGCCGTCATGCGCTGGCTCCCAGCAGCGGCAGGGCCTGCAGCAGGTCGCGCACCTCGGCGACCGGGCGTCCCGGCAGGTTTTCCCGGGGCGCGCCCGCGCGATTGCACCAGACGGCGCGGAAGCCGAAGCTGGCGGCGCCGGCGATGTCCCAGGCGTTCGACGAAAAGAAGGCGATCTCGCCAGCCGCAGGCGGTCGACGGCGAGCTGATAGACCCGCGCGTCCGGCTTGAACCCGCCGACTTCCTCCACCGACAGCACGACGTCCAGGTTGGGCGCCAGGTTCGCGACGTTGATCGCCGACGTCAGCATGATCGGGGCGCCGTTCGAAAGGACGCCCGTCTTGATATTGTCGGCCTTCAGCCGCTCCAGCATTTCGGGGACTTCGTCGAAAGTCGGGATCGAAAGGTAGAGCTCCATCAGATCGGCGCGGAGCGGCGGGTCGCGGACGTCCAGCGCGGCCATGGCGTAGTCGAGCGCGTCGCCGGTGATCTGCCAGAAATCCGCGTGCTGGCCCATTAGCGAGCGGAGCCAGGAATATTCCAACTGCTTCCGCCGCCAGAGCTCGCTCAGCAAGGGCGCCTTGTCGCCGAGCTTCGCCGCGCGCGCGGCCACGGGATTGATCAGGTCGAACAGCGTGCCGTAAGCGTCGAAGACGCAGGCGCCGATGCCGGCGAGGGGGGCTTCGGCCATCCCATGTGCTCCCTGGGCGAGTCTCTTATCTTTCAACACTCTAAGCGCCGGATCGGCGGCCGCAAGGGCGCTTTCCTTGCGAGCGGCCGCGAGGCGGCGTATCGTCCGCCGCAAACCCAATAAACAACTCGCCGGAGGCGCCTCATGTTTAAGGGATCCATGCCTGCCCTCATCACGCCCTTCACCAATGGCGAGGTGGATGCGAAAGCGTTTCAGGCGTTCGTCGAATGGCAGATATCCGAAGGCAGCCACGGCCTCGTGCCCTGCGGCACGACCGGCGAGTCGCCGACGCTGAGCCATGACGAGCACAAGCGCGTCGTCGAGCTGTGCATCGAGGCCGCCGCCGGCCGCGTGCCGGTCGTCGCCGGCGCCGGCTCTAACTCGACGGAAGAGGCCATCGACCTTGCAAAGCATGCGAAGTCCGCCGGCGCGGACGGCGTGCTCGTGGTGTCGCCCTACTACAACAAGCCGAGCCAGGAAGGGTTGTTCCGGCATTTCGAGGCGATCAACAACGCCGTCGAGATTCCGATCATCGTTTACAACATCCCGCCGCGCTCGGTGGTCGACATCCAGCCGGAGACGATGGCCCGCATCGCCAAGCTCGCCAATGTCGTCGGCGTCAAGGACGCGACCAACGACCTCGCCCGCCCCTTGCGGGAGCGTAATCTGATCGGTCCCGACTGGTGCATGCTGTCGGGCGAGGACGGCACGGCCGTCGCGTATCTCGCCCAGGGCGGCGCCGGCTGCATTTCGGTGACGGCGAACGTCGCGCCGAAGCTCTGCTCGATGATGCACGAGGCCTGGCAGCAGGGGGCGATGGATCGTGTGCGCCAGCTGAACGAGAGCCTGATGCCGCTGCACGACGCCATGTTCTGCGAGCCGAGCCCGGCCCCGGCCAAGTTCGGCGCCAGCCTGCTCGGCAAGGTCGCGCCGGATGTGCGCCTGCCGCTCGTGAAGGCGACCGACACGGCGCAGGCGCGCGTCAAGCAGGCGATGCAGAAGCTGGAGTTGATCTGAGCCCGACGCCCGGGGCGGGCTTCGCGTCCCGCTCAACCGCGCCGAAAGCCTGACCCATGGCCGCCAAGAAATCCCGGGGCGGCGGGCTGATCGCGACCGGTCTGGTCGCGCAGAACCGCCGCGCCCGACATGACTACACGATCGAAGACTCGATGGAGGCGGGCCTCGCGCTGACCGGCAGCGAGGTCAAGTCGTTGCGCCATGGCCGCGGCAGCATCGTCGAGGCGTTCGCCGGCGAAAAGGGCGGCGAAATCTGGCTGATGAACGCGCATATCCCGGAATACGAGGGGGCGCGGACGTTCGGGCACAGTCCGCGGCGGGAGCGCAAGCTCTTGCTGCACCGCCGCCAGATCGAGCGCCTGATCGGCGCCGTCCGGCGCGAAGGCGCCACGCTCGTGCCGCTCAGGCTCTATTTCAACGACCGCGGCCGGGCGAAGCTCGAAATCGGCCTCGCCAAGGGCAAGCGCAAGGTCGACAAGCGCCAGGATATCCGCGACCGCGACTGGCAGCGCCAGCAGGCGCGCGCGCTGCGCCGCAGCGACTACTGATGCGCATGGCGGATACCCGCTAGACTGCGCGGCAGAGTCCGTCGCCAGGATTGTTCGCATGGCCGAAACGCCGCCGCCGGAAACTGCAGAGGAACTCGTCGAGGGCGTCGTAAGCCGCCTTGAACCGTTCCTCGACGACATCCGCGAGGCCGGCGACGAGGTGCTGCGGACCTATCTGTCCTTCGACGGCATCCTTCTCGTGGCGGTCGTCGTCGGCGCTGGCGTGCTCGCCTGGTTCGCCTCTCCCTTCGCACGGACCCTGCTCGGCCGGGTCTGGCCGGCGCGCGACGACGGCAAGCAGCCGGGCTTTCGGATCGTCGACCGGCTGGTCTTCCCGATGCTTTGGATTTCGACGGTCGTGCTGGAACAGGCCGGCATGCCGGTCGAGCTGCCGCGCATCGTCGCCAGCCTGCTCAACGCCTGGGTGGTCATCCGCCTGTTCGCGAGCTTCGTCGGCGACCCGCTCTGGTCGAAGACCTTCGCGACCCTCGCCTGGACCATCGCCGCGCTGAACATCCTGCGGCTGCTCAATCCGACCATCGCGATGCTCGACAGCGTCGGGATCAGCATGGGCGAGACGCGGCTGACCCTCTACATGGTCCTGAAGGGCGCGATGATCGCCGCCGTGTTGATCTGGGCCGCCGGCGTCGTCTCGTCGTTCGTCCAGGGGCGCGTGCAACGTTCGCGCTCGCTGACGCCCTCGGTCCAGACCCTGATCGCGCAGACCACCCGGATCGCGCTGTTGTTCATGGCGGTGCTGCTTGCGCTCAACGTCATCGGCATCGACCTGACGGCGCTCGCCGTCTTTTCCGGCGCCATCGGCATCGGAATCGGTTTCGGCCTGCAGGCGATCTTCAGCAATCTCGTCTCGGGCCTGATTCTGCTGTTCGAAGGCAGCATCAAGGTCGGCGACTTCGTCGAGTTGGATAGCGGGGTCACCGGCGAAGTGCGCGAGATCGGCATTCGCGCGACCCGGGTCACGACGAACGACAACATCGACATCCTCGTGCCGAACGCCGAATTCATCAACAAGAACGTGACGAACTGGACGTTGCGCGAGGGGCACCGCCGGGCGCGCATCTCCTTCGGCGTCGCCTACGGCACGGACAAGGAACTGGTGCGCGCCGCGGCCCTGGAGGCCGCGTCCACGGTGCCGCACGAACTCAAAGGGCCGGGCGCCCGCTCGGCGGAGGTCTGGCTGGTCGGCTTCGGCGAAAGCAGCCTCGATTTCGAACTGGTGATCTGGTTGTCGCCGGAGGCGGTCAAGCGCCCGTCACGAGTCAACGCCGATTACAATTGGGCGCTGGAAACGGCGCTCAAGAAATACGGCATCGAAATCCCGTTTCCGCAGCGCGACCTGCATGTGCGCAGCGGCCGGCTGCCGGTGCGCATCGAGCCGACGGACTGAGGCCGCGCGCCGGCCGCGACAGGGGCGGTCAGGCGGCGGAGGGCGTCGTCGCGTCCGGCGGCAGCAGGACGGAGGCGCGCTGGGCGAACGCGCGCAACAGGGCGGCGTCGGCATGCTCGAAGTCCCGGCGCGGCCGGCCGTCGAACACCGCCAGGATGCCGGTGCGCCCGTCCACGCCTTCGAATGGCGCGGCGGCGAAGAACCGGGCGATGCCGGAAACGACGCCGGCGAAACGCCGGTCGGCTTCGATATCGGGGATGATCAGGGTTTCGCTGGAAAGCGCGGCGGTCGCGAACAGCGCTTCGGCCCTGCGGAGGTCGTTCAGGGCGAGCCCGGCGTGGGCTACGATCTCAAGTCCGTCGCCGGATGGTTGCGCCAGGGCGCCCGCGTCGGTCGAAAAGGTCAGGCGCAACCGGTCGACCATTCTGTCCAGCGCGTCTTTCGGCGCGGCCACGCGCCGGGCCGCGGAATTCATCAAGGGCATCCTGTCCTCCTTGACGCCAGTTCCGATCGCTTTCGCGGCCGATTGGGAGTGGCCGGCGCGCCGCGCGCGATCGTTGTCGCTTCCTAGTCTATTTAGGGCGGGCTCGGCTGAATCCCACGTTAAAGTTATGCGACCTCGATCACGCTTTCTGCGGTTCGCCGCGCGTCGGACTATACTCCCCGAACCGAAGGACGGAGCGGACAAGCATGGCGGCAGCCGATTCGACCAGGGTCGTGATCATCGCCTTCATCGGAAACGCCCTGATCGCGGCGGCGAAGCTGACTGCTGCGGCGATTACGGGTTCGGCGGCGATGTTTGCCGAGGGCGTGCATTCGATCGTCGATTCCGGGAATCAACTCTTGTTGCTGTATGGCATCCGCCGCTCGCGCCGGCCGCCGGATCAACGCCATCCGTTCGGCTATGGCATGGAAGTCTACTTCTGGAGCTTCGTCGTCGCGATCCTCCTGTTCTCGGGCGGCGCGGGCGTGTCGATCTACGAGGGCATCGACAAGATCGGCCACCCGCATGCCGTCGACCGGCCTTATGTCAATTTCATCGTCCTCGCCTTTGCCCTCGCGTTCGAAGGGTATGCCTTCTTCGCGGCCGTACGCGAGATGAACCGGCGGCGGCGGGAGGGCGAGGGGGTCTTCGCCTATATCCGTCGTTCCAAGGACGCGCCGCTCGTCGTCGTTCTGCTGGAAGACGCGGGCGCGCTGTTCGGCCTGGCGATCGCGGCGACCGCGCTCGCCGGCGCGCTTATCTTCGACGCGCCGGTTCTGGACGGCGTGGCGTCGCTGACGATCGGGCTTCTGCTGGCGGCCGCGGCGATCATTCTTTCGATCGAGACGAAAGGCCTTTTGATCGGCGAAGCGGCGTCGCCGCGCATTCAGGAAGGCATCGCTGCGATCCTGCGCGAGGATACGCGCATCATTGCGATTAACGAAGTCCTGACGATGCACATGGGGCCGGAGGACATTTTCTGCGTGCTTTCGGTCGACTTCCGCGATGCGATCAGTTCCGTTGAGGTCGAGGCGTCGATCACCGACCTGGAGCGGCGGATCAAGGCGGCCTATCCGACCGTCGGGCGCGTGTTCATCGAGGCGCAGAGCGTCGCGGGACATGCGGAAGCGATCGGCGCAGTGGACTGACCGGCGCTCGCGATCCCGAACCCCTGGACAAGATAACGACCTGTTCACCAATTGCTGCGCAATATCAGCGGGTATCGGCGGCTATGCGTAGCGGGCGAGCCGATGCCAACGAGCGCGAAGCGGGTCTGTGGAATGAATTATCGGGAAGCCCACGACAAGGCGGCGGAAATCGCGGATCAGGCGCTTTCGCAGATGAAAAGCCTGAGCATCGCCGCATACCCCGACAACTACGAGATCTGGTACTCGTTCCATGCCGGCCTGGACGCGGAGCTTTCGCGGAAGCTGACCGGACTGCTCGAGAACACCGAAAAGTTCGACCCGAACGCCTACGCCTCCATCAAACAGTCGTTTCTCGGCGAGGAAACCTCGTCGATGCTCCAGTCGGCGAGCGACGACGTCGAGGCGACCATCGTCGCCGCCATCCAGGCGCTCGGCTCCGCCTCGGATACGGCGAAGGACTATCAGGGCAAACTCGAAGGCTTCACGGGCGGCATCAAGCGCGCGTCGCCCGAGGAAATGAAGCTTCTGGTCGCGAAGATCGTCGCCGAGACCAAGGAAGTCATCGCGCGGAACACCGCGCTCGAGGCGGACCTCAGCGAGGCCACTCAACGAATAGAAGCGCTGCGTGACAGCCTGGACGACGCCCGCCGGGCGAGCGAAACGGACGGCCTGACCGGCCTGCCCAACCGCCGGGCCTTCGATCTCGGCCTCGAGATCGAGATCGACCGCGCCCGCGAGGAAGACACCCCACTGACGCTCCTCGTCGCGGACATCGACCACTTCAAGAATTTCAACGACACCTATGGCCACCGCGTCGGCGACGAGGTGCTGAAACTCGTCGGACGCGTCCTGAAATCGCTCCTGAAGGGCCGGGACACGCCGGCGCGTTACGGCGGCGAGGAGTTCTGCGTCATCCTGCCGACGACGGACCTGCAGGGCGCATCGGTCGTGGCCGAGCACATTCGCAAGTCGATCAGCGCCAAGGCGCTGAAGAGCGCGCGCACCGGCCAGTGCTACGGCCAGGTGACCATTTCGATCGGCTGCGCCCAACTGCGTCCGGACGATACGTCGGAGACGCTGATCGAGCGCGCCGACCGCGGCCTTTATCTCGCCAAGCGGAACGGCCGCAATCGCGTCGAGCTCGAGACCAGCCTCGATGCGTCGCCGTTGAAACAGGTCGGCTGACGCCAGGCTTGGCCGCGGCCCCTCGGTTTCAGGAACCCTTGAAGTTGCCGGGCCGCTTTTCGCGCCAGGCCGTGATCGCCTCGACATGGTCGTCCGACATCCGGGCGAGCGTCATGTGCGAGGAGACCATGTCCAGGCTCGACCTCAGGTCCATCGTCTGGTTCTGATAGACCAGCCGCTTGATCAGGCGGACCGAAATCGGCGCGCCGGATGCGATCTGGCCCGCGATCTCCAGCACCTTCGCCATCAGTTGGTCGTCCTCGAAGACGTCGAGGACGAGGCCAAGCTCCTTCGCTTCGTCGGACTGCACGAACTTCGACGTCCAGAGCAGTTCCAGCGCCTTCTGCACGCCGACGATGCGCGGCAGGAACCAGCAGGCGCCGTTGCCCGGCACGAGGCCCATGCGGACGTAGGTTTCGGCGAACCGCGCGCTCTTGGCGGCGTAGCGAAGGTCCGCATGCAGCGCCATGTCCATGCCCGCGCCGACGGCGACGCCGTTGACGGCGGCGATCACCGGCTTGTCGAGGGCCTGAACGGCCTGCGAGATCTTCTGGATGCGGTCCCAAAGGCCGGACTTCACGGCGGTCACCGTCGTCGCCGCCCCGCCCATGCCGCCGGTGTCGCCGCCGGAGCAAAAACCGCGGCCGGCGCCGGTCACGACGACGCAGCGAACGTCGTCCCGCTCGCCGCATTCGGCCAGCCGGTCGAGGTAGGCTTCAAGCATCTCGGCCGAAAAGGCGTTCAGCTTGTCCGGGTTGTTGAAGGTGATGACGGCGACCTTGTCGGGCCGGACTTCGAACAGAAGCTTGTCGGTCATGCTTGTCGTTTCCTCAATCAGACGCCCGGCCATTCCGGCGCGCGTTTCTCGTTGAATGCGGCGATGCCTTCCCGGGCGTCCTCGGATGTTCCCATCAGGCCGCCATTGCTCTCGGCCAGCACCAGCGCCTGATGCATCGTCATGTCCTGCATGGCGCGATAGACGTAAAGCCCGCGCCGGATGGCCGCCGGCGAGCTTTTCAGAATGCGGTCGAGCAGCCAGTCGGTCTTCGCATCGAGTTCGTCCTGCGGGACGACATGATTGATCAGGCCGGCCGCCATCGCTTCTTCCGCCGAGATCGGCTCGCCGGTCACCATCAGCTCGAGCAGCTTCCGCTTCGGCATCACCCGCATCAGGTGGGTCATGATCATCATCGGCCAGACGCCGATGCGCGATTCGGGCGCGCCGAACTTCGCCGTCGAGACGGCGACGGCCATGTCGCACATCGCCACAAGGCCGAGCCCGCCCGCCACCGCATGGCCGTTGACCCGGGCGACCAGCGGCAGCGGGCAGCGTTCGACCAGCCGGAACAGGTCGCCGATCCGGGCGGCCGGATCGACGTGGTCGATCTGAAACGGACGGTCCTCGCCAGTGCGCTTCAGGTCGGCGCCGGCGCAGAAGGCCCGGTCGCCGGCGCCGGTCAGCACGATCGCCCGGACGTCGGGCGCGGCGTCCATCGCCTGGCGTATCCCCGTCATGATGCCGTCGATGACGTCGTCGTTGATGGCGTTCCGGCGCGCCTCCCGGTTGATGGTCAGGCGCATGACGGGGCCGTCCTGCGCGATAAGCAGATCGCTCATAGGTGATTCCGACTTTCGTTTCCGCCGTGGGAAATCGCGCATATGCTGCCCCGATATGGTCACAGCCGCAAAGGGGGGTCGACATGAAGCGCCTCCTCATATTGGCCGTCGGGCTGCTCTTCTGCGCTTCCGCCGCACGCGCCGCCGACGCGCCGGACCCGGAAGCCGCATCCGGCCGCGCCTGGGTCCGGCCCCCGACGACCGGATCCAGCTACATGGCGGTGACGGCGAACAATCACGCCACGCAGACCGCGTTCGCCATTCTGGCGGCCGGCGGCAGCGCCGCCGACGCCGCCATCGCCGCGCAACTCGTGCTGAACCTGGTGGAGCCGCAGTCGTCCGGCATCGGCGGCGGGGCCTTCGCGCTTTATTGGTCGCCCGGGGATGGCAAGCTGACCGCGCTCGACGGCCGGGAAACCGCGCCGCTTGCCGCCGGCCCGGACTATTTTT
>DAINCG010000005.1:23975-24590 GCA_036732525.1 Pseudomonadota bacterium
GCTGCCGTTCTGGGAGGCGGTGATCGGCGGCCGCTCGGTCGGCACGCCGGGCACGCTGGCGCTCTTGGCCGAGTTGCATGCGCGGTTCGGCAAGCTCGACTGGTCGGCGCTCTTCGAGCCGGCGATCCGTTTCGCCGAAGTCGGCTTCGCGATTTCGCCCCGGCTGGCCGCCGCGATCGCCGCCGCCAAGGAGCGTGGCCTCGACCGGTTCCCGGCGGCCCGCGCCTATTTCTTCGAGCCCTCTGGCGCGCCGAAGCCGCCCGGCGCACGGCTCCGCAACCCGGCATTCGCGGCGACGCTCCGCCAGA
Organism: Pseudomonadota bacterium; assembly: GCA_036732525.1. Lineage (GTDB taxonomy): Bacteria > Pseudomonadota > Alphaproteobacteria > Bin95 > Bin95 > VMCJ01. The sequence goes on from DAINCG010000005.1 coordinate 24,284, forward strand.
TCGCCGACGCCGGGACGGGCGCCTTCTATCGGGGCCCGATCGGCGCCGCGATCGTCGAAGCCGTCGGCGCGGTCGACAATCCCAGCCTGATGTCGGCCGAGGACCTCGCGAACTACCGGGTCGTCGAGCGCCAGCCGATCTGCGCGCCATACCGGGCCTATCGGGTCTGCGGCTTCCCGCCGCCGACGTCGGGCGGCGTCGGCGTGCTGCAGGCGCTGGCGATGTTGTCGGCCTACGATCTGGCGGCGCTCGGCCGCGGACCCGCCGCCGCGCACCTCTTCGCCGAGGCGATGAAGCGCGTCTATGC
>DAINCG010000006.1:0-7829 GCA_036732525.1 Pseudomonadota bacterium
GCCTATGGCTCCTTCATCGCGGCCGAGCAGGCGTTCGGCGGCTCGGGCGTCGTCGCCGTCGTCTTCGCCGGTCTCGCGACCGGCTCCGCCGGTTTCCTGCGCATGGGGCCCGGCAACTGGATGACGGTGCGCGCTGTCTGGGCGCAGATCGGCTTCTGGTCGAACGCGCTGATCATGATCCTCGCGACCAGTCTGGTGCCCGGCCTGATCGAGGAAGTCGGCTGGCGCATCCTGCCGCTGACCGCGCTGGTCTATGTCGGCGCGACCGCGGCGCGGGCGGCGATCATCTTCGGCGTGCTGCCGCTGCTCGCTCGGCTGAAACTGACGACGGCCCTCACGCGGCCCCAGGGCTATCTGGTCGTCTGGGGCGGCGTCCGAGGATCGGTCACGCTGGTCCTCGCGATCTCGATCGCGGATGTCAGCGACCTCGGCAGCGACGCGCGGCTGCTGGCGGCGCTCGCGGCCTCCTACACGCTGACGACGATCTTCTTGAACGCCGGCACGCTCGCCTGGCTGACGGGGCGTCTCGGCCTCAACCGGCTTTCGCCGACGGACCTGGCGCTTCGGGAGAAGATCGTCGCCGGCGCCCTCGAACGTGTGCGCAATGTCGTCGGCAACCTGGTCCGGGCGCGTCACCTGGAGCCCGAAGCGCTCGCGGCGGTCGAGCGCGCCCTCGGCGCGCGGCGAAGCGAGGTCGAGGCGCACGCGGCGACGGAGCGCGTGCCCTTCGGCGAGCGCATCCGCATGGGCCTGACCATCGTTTCCGGTCAGGAGACGCGCCTGATCCGGCGCGCGTTCGAGGAAGGGGCCATCGGCCCGCGCGCGGCGAACGTGCTGCGCCTGGATGCGGATCGCATTTCCGATGGCGTCCGCGTCGACGGCCGGGAGGGGTATCGGAAGGCGGCGTTCGAGGCGATCCAGCCGGCCACGGCCTTCAAGTTCGCCGTGCAGCTTCGACGTTTCCTCAGGCTCGATCGGCCGCTGCGCGCTGCGATGGAACTGCACTTCGTCAGACTATTGGAAAGCGAGCGGATCGTCCGCGAACTGCGCGGCTTCGTCGAAGGGACGGTCGCGCCAATGATCGGCGCAGACGCCGCCGAGAATGTGACGGTCCTGCTGGAGGCGCGTCACCGCGCCATTTCCGCCGAGATCGACGCGCTCGCCGCCCAGTATCCGATCTATGCGCGGACGATCGAACGCACGCTGATCACGCGCGCCGCGATCCGCCGCGAACGCCAGCAATATTGGCGCCTGCTGAACGACGGCGTGATCGGCCAGGAACTCTACGACAGCCTGACGGGCGACCTCGATCGGCGCGAGCGGGTGGCTGCGCGCCCGCCGCGCATCGACCTGACATTGACGCCGTACGACCTCCTGAACCGCGTGCCGATCTTCGCCGGGCTGGAGCCGAAGCAGCGCCGCATGGTGGCGCGCGCGATGCGCACGCGCTTCGCGACGCCCGGCGAAGTCATCCGCGAGGCTGGCGCACGCGGGACGGAGATGTATTTCATCGCGTCGGGCGTCGTCGAAATGATCGGCGCGGACGGGACGACCCGGCTCGGTTCCGGCGAGGCGTTCGGGGAGGCGGCGCTGCTGGAGCCGCTGCGCCGCCGCCGGCGCCAGGTCCGTTCGCTCGGCTACAGCCGCCTGCTTGTCCTGAAGCGCCGGGACCTGGTCCGCCTGATGGAGAAGGACCCATCGATCGACGAGGCCTGGCGGGCGGCGACGGCGGAAGCCGCGGACGAGCCCGCCGAAGCCGCCTCCTGAAAAGCGCTCAGGCGGCCGCGTACCTTTCGATCGTGTCGCGCCAGGTCCGCGCGTCGTCCGGGCTGGCGATCACCGTGTTGAGCCCGGCCATCGAGGTCACCGGCACCAGCAGGCGGTCGACGCCGATCGCCGCGAGGTCTGGGATGGTCGAGAGATCGTCCGGCAGGCTGGTCGTGATCTCGATGGCGTCCGGATCGCGGCCGGCTTCTTCCGCCGAGCGCTTGACGAGGTCGATCAGCTCCTTCGAGGCGCCGCGCGCCGGGAAGAAGCCGTCGCCGAGGCGTCCGGCGCGGCGGGCGGCCGCCTTCGAGTGGCCGCCGACGATGATCGGCACCGTCCCGTTCTTCGGTTGCGGGCGGCAATAGGCGCCCGAGAACTTCATGAACTCGCCGTCGAAGGTCGGGCGGTCGGAGCTCCAGAGCTCGCGCATGACGGCGACATATTCGTCCGTGCGCCGGCCGCGGTCGTCGAACGGCACGCCGATCGCCTCGAACTCTTCGCGGAGCCAGCCGACGCCGATGCCGAGCAGCACCCGGCCGTCGGACATGTAGTCCAGCGTCGCGATCTGCTTCGCGGTGATGACGGGGCTGTGCTGCGGCAGGATCAGGATGCCGGTGCCGAGCTTGATCTTGGACGTGCGCGCGGCGACGTAGGCCATCCAGATCAGCGGGTCGGGCAGGGGGATGTCGTTCTTGCCGCCGGCCATCTTGCCGTCGTCGGAATAGGGGTAGGCCGACTCGTAGCCTTCCGGGACGACGGTGTGTTCGACCGTCCAGGCGGACTCGAAGCCGGCTTCCTCGCCGGCCTCCAGCAGTTCGACGGCCTTGGCCGGATCGACATAGCGGCCGGTGTTGCAGTAGCGCAGCCCGAATTTCATGGCGTTCCCCTTCCCTCGCGCGGATTGATTGCGAGAGAGGGTAGACCTGCTTCGAGCCGGCTTCAAAGCGGCGCCCGCGTTGCGCTAAGCTTTCGGTCAAAGGTCGGGGGAGGAACATCCGCATGCCGTTGCATCCGCAGATCCAGGCGGCGCTGAAGGCGCTCGCGGAGGCGAAGCTGCCCGCGCTCGAAAGCCTGTCGCCGGAGGCGGCGCGCGCGCAGATGGACGCGATGTCCCGCGCCCGCGGCGGCGAGCCGACGCCTGTGGCGCGCCTGGAAGATCGCACGATACCGGGTCCGGTGGGCGACATTCCGGTGCGCATTTACTGGCCGCGCGAAGGCGGCGGCGACGGCGCCGTTCTCTATCTGCACGGCGGCGGCCATGTCATCGGCAGCCTCGACACGCACGACAAGATCTGCCGCAACCTGACCGTCGGCTCCGGCGCGGTCGTCGTTTCCGTCGACTACCGCATGGGTCCGGAGCACCGCTTCCCCGCCGCGGTCGACGACTCGTGGGCCGCACTCCAGTGGCTCGCGGCGAACGCGGGCGATCTCGGCGCCGATCCGGCGCGGCTCGGCGTCGCCGGCGACAGCGCGGGCGGCAACCTGGCCGCCGTCCTGGCGCTCATGGCCCGGGACGCCGGCGGCCCGGCGATCCGCCTGCAGGCGCTGATCTACCCCGTCGCCGATTACAGCCTGCAAGGCGCCAGTTACGCCAAGTACGGCAAGGGCTACGGCGTGCTGACCGACGATGCGATGCGGTGGTTCCAGGGCTACTACCTGAACGATGTGAAGGAGGCCGCGGAGAGGCGCGCCTCGCCGATCCGGGCGGAGTCGCTCAAGGGCGTGGCGCCGGCCCATGTCGTGGTCGCGGAATGCGACGTGCTGCACGACGACGGCGCCGCCTATGCCGAGGCGTTGAAGGCGGCCGGCGTGCCGACCGCCTTCACGCGCTATGACGGGATGATCCACGGCTTTTTCGGCATGGCGCCCGACGTCGACAGCGCCATCGCAGCCCAGGCGGAAGTCTCCGCCGCCCTCAAGGCCGCGCTCGCCGGCTGAACCTCGCTTCACTCTTATCCGTTGGAGAGGCTGGCCATGCCGCCCAAGATCGCGTTCGTCACCAACTTCCCCGCCGCCGCCGATTTCGCCCGCGAGATGGCGCCGGCGGACTACCACCTCAATGTCGTCGAGGCGCGCGGCGCCGACTACCAGGCGATGATCGGGGAGGCGGAGTATCTCGTCGGCTTCGTCGACATGCTGGTCGACGACCGCCTGTTCAGGGACGCGCCGAAGCTCAAGCTGATCCAGCTTTTGAGCGCCGGCTACAACCAGGCCGACATCGAGGCCGCCCGGCGCGCCGGCGTGCCGATCTGCAACAACGGCGGCGCCAATTCCGTCGCCGTTTCGGAACATGCGCTCCTGCTGATGCTCGCGGTCTCGCGCCAACTGGTGAAGCAGCATGTCGACGTCGCCGGCGGCCGCTGGCGCGGCAACGCGCCGCCGAAGCTGTTCGAGTTGAGCGGCAAGACGCTTGGCATCGTCGGCTTCGGCAGCATCGGCAAGAAGACGGCGCGGCTCGCCAAGGCGTTCGGCATGACGGTCTACTACTACGACATCCGCCGACTGACCGAAGCGGAGGAGGATGCGCTCGGCGTGCGCTTCCGGCTGCTTCGCGAAATCCTGCAGGCCTCCGACATCGTCAGCCTGCACGTGCCGTTGAACGAGTCGACCACGCATATGATCGGCGCGGCTGAGTTCCAGGAGATGAAGCCCGAAGCCTTCCTGATCAATACGAGCCGCGGCCCCGTCGTCGACGAAGCGGCGCTGATCCAAGCGCTGACCTCCGGCGAGATCGCCGCCGCCGGCCTGGACGTCTTCGACGAAGAGCCGACGCCGCCCGACAATCCGCTTCTGAAGCTCGACAACGTCACCCTGACCGCGCACATGGCCGGGCCGACGTTCGACAGCCACAAGGCGCGTGTGCGGAACGCCTTCGACAACGTCGCCCGCGTCCATCGCGGCGAGGCGCCGCTCTGGGTCATCGACGAATTGCGCGATTGAGGAAGGTGTTTGCCACGGGTCGGTTCTTGACGCTCGCGCCGGGCTAAAGCTAACTGCCGGCCGACCCAAGAATGCATGCTGCTCGCATGCGCCATCCCAACAAAGCATTGTCAGGGAGAGCGGCCCTTGAAGGCCACGGACATTACCGATCCGAATTACTTCCACAAGGTCGTCGACTGCCAGTGGGCCTGCCCGGCCCACACGCCCGTGCCGGAGTACATCCGGCTGATCGCGCACGGCCGCTATTCCGACGCCTACATGATGAACTGGAAGTCGAACGTCTTCCCCGGGATCCTCGGCCGGACCTGCGACCGACCCTGCGAGCCCGCGTGCCGGCGTGGCCGGGTCGAGGACGAGGACATGGTCGACCGCAAGGAGCCGGTGGCGATCTGCCGGCTGAAGCGCGTCGCCGCCGACTACAAGGACGACGTCTCCGAGCGCATGCCGAAGGCGCCGGAGGTGACGAACGGCCGCCGCATCGCCTGCATCGGCGCCGGGCCGGCGTCCCTGACCGTCGCCCGCGACCTCGCGGTCTTGGGATACGAGATCACACTCTACGACCAGGACCCGCAGCTCGGCGGCATGATGCGGACTCAGATCCCGCACTTCCGCCTGCCCGTCTCCGTCATCGACGAGGAGATGGGCTACATAACCGGCGTCGGGAACATCAACTTCGTCCACCGCCGCATCGACAGCCTGAAGGCCGTGCTGGACGAGGGCTGGGACGCGGTGTTCGTGGGATCGGGCGCGCCGCGCGGCCGCGACCTCGACATCCCCGGCCGCCAGGAGGCCGCGGACAACTTTCACATCGGCATCGACTGGCTCTCCTCCGTCTCCTTCGGCCATACGACCAAGGTCGGCAAGAAGGTGATCGTGCTCGGCGGCGGCAACACGGCGATGGACTGCTGCCGTACCGCCCGCCGGCTCGGCGGCGAAGAAGTCACCGTCATCGTCCGCTCCGGCTTCGAGGAAATGAAGGCGTCTCCCTGGGAGAAGGAGGACGCCATGAACGAAGACATCCCGATTCTGAACTTCCTGGTGCCGAAGAGCTTCGACCTGAAGGACGGCAAGCTGGTCGGCATGTATTTCGAGAAGGTCCGCGCCGAATACGACGACAACGGCCGCCGCCGCCTCGTGCCGACCGGCGAGCCCGATCCCTATTTCGAATGCGACGACGTGCTCTGCGCCATCGGCCAGGAGAATGCGTTCCCCTGGATCGAGCGCGACATCGGGCTCGACTGGGACGAGCGCTGGGACATGCCCGCCGTCTCCCGGACGACCATGCGGTCGACGCACCCGAAGGTGTTCTTCGGCGGCGACGCGGCGTTCGGGCCGGAGAACATCATTTGGGCGGCGGCGCACGGCCACGACGCCGCGATCTCCATCCACAAGATGATGGAGGGCGAGGACCTGGAGGACCGGCCGGCGCCGTTCACCGACGTCGTCAGCCAGAAGATGGGCATCCACGAGTGGAGCTACGACAACGACGTCGCGCTCGACCAGCGGTTCAAGGTGCCGCATCGGCCGAAGCTCGAAGCGCTCGCGGACATCAACGCGGAAGTCGAACTCGGCTTCGATCTGGAGCTGGCGTGGAAAGAGGCGCAGCGCTGCCTCAATTGCGACGTCCAGACCGTCTTCACGGACAATCTGTGCATCGAGTGCGACGCCTGCGTCGACATCTGTCCGATGGACTGCATCACCTTCACCGAGAACGGCGAAGAAGCCGAACTGCGTGAGCGCCTGACCGCGCCCGCTCAGAATACGGAGCAAGACCTGTATGTCTCCGGCGCGCTTCCCACTGCCCGCGTCATGGTGAAGGACGAGGACGTCTGCCTGCATTGCGGGCTCTGCGCGGAGCGGTGCCCGACCGGGGCCTGGGACATGCGCAAGTACTTCATCGAAATGACCCATGCGGAGGCGGCATGCGCCAGGCAATAGAATCGGTCAACGAGTTCGTCGTTAAGTTCGCCAACGTCAACGGCTCCGGCTCCGCCAGCGCGAACGAACTGTTCGCCCGCTCGATCCTGCGCATGGGCGTGCCGGTCAGTCCGCGCAACATCTTCCCCTCGAACATCCAGGGCCTGCCGACTTGGTACGAGGTCCGGGTGAGCGAGAAGGGCTATCTCGGCCGGCGCGGCGGCGTCGACCTGCTGGTCGCGATGAACCCGCAGACCTGGAAGCAGGACGTGGCGGAACTCGCGCCCGGCTGCTACCTCTTCTACGATTCGACCCGGCCGATGCCGCAGAGCGCGTTCCGCGAGGACGTCAATGTCATTGGCGTGCCGTTGACCGCGATCTGCAACGCCACGTACACGGACGCGCGGCAGCGCCAGCTCTTCAAGAACATCATCTATATCGGCGTCCTGTCCGTCCTGATGGACATCGACCCGAAGGCGATCGAGAAGCTGTTCGGCGAGCAGTACAAGGGCAAGGAAGCGCTCCTGGGCGCCAACTCGAAGGCGCTCAACCTCGGCCGCGACTACGCCAGGGAGCATCTCGACCCGGATATGTGCAAGCTGAAGGTGCGCGCGGCCGACAATGTCGGCGACCGCATCTTCGTCGAGGGCAATGCTGCGGCCGCGCTCGGCTGCGTCTATGGCGGCGCGACCGTCTGCGCCTGGTACCCGATCACGCCGTCCTCCTCGCTCGCCGAAGCCTTCCAGGCCTACTGCAAGCGCTACCGGCACGACAAGGAGACGGGCGAGGCGCGCTACGCCGTCGTTCAGGCGGAGGACGAGCTTGCCTCCATCGGCGCCGGCTGGAACGGCGCCCGCGCCTTCACCTCGACCTCCGGGCCCGGCATCAGCCTGATGACCGAGTTCATCGGCTTGGCATATTTCGCGGAGGTGCCGGCGGTCATCATCAACGTGCAGCGGGGCGGCCCCTCGACCGGCATGCCGACCCGCACCCAGCAGGCGGACTTGCTTGCGGCGGCTTATGCGTCGAACGGCGACACCAAGCATGTCCTGCTCTTTCCGGAAGATCCGAAGGAGTGCTTCGACTTCGCGGCCGACGCGCTCGATCTCGCCGACCGGCTGCAGACGCCCATCTTCGTCATGACCGACCTCGACATCGGCATGAACCACCGGCTCTGTGAGCCGTTCGAGTGGCGGGAAGACCGC
>DAINCG010000006.1:7839-11598 GCA_036732525.1 Pseudomonadota bacterium
GGTCATGACGGCGGAAGAGCTGGAGGCCGGCAAGGACTTCGGCCGGTATCTCGATGTCGACGGCGACGGCGTGCCCTACCGCACGCTGCCGGGCACGCACGAGACGCGCGGGGCCTACTTCACGCGCGGCACCACCAAGGACCGCTATGCGCGCTATTCGGAAGAGGGCTCTGTCTACGTCGACAACATGGAGCGGCTGGAGCGCAAGTACGAAACCGCGAAGGGCCTCGTGCCGCAGCCGATCCGCCGCGACGCGGATGAGCCGACACGCATCGGCGCGCTCTACTTCGGATCGACGAGCCCGGCGATGGACGAGGCGCTCGACCTGCTGAAGGCCGACGACCTCCACGTCAACGTGCTGCGCCTGCGCGCCATGCCGTTCCCGGATGCGGTCAAGAACTTCATCCTGGAGCATGACCATGTGCTCCTGGTCGAGCAGAACCGAGACGCGCAGATGCGCACCATCCTGATGTCCGAACTCGACATCGACCCGGCGCGTATCGTCTCCGTGCTGCACTATGACGGCACGCCGATCACCGGCCGGTTCATCCATCGCGAATTCGCCAAGCACATGGCCGAATTCAAGGTCGTTTCTTTCGAAAGGGCGGCATCGTGACCTATCTCGCCAAACCGAAGCTCCGGCATCCCGCGCTCAAGAAGAACGCGGTCGGCTACGACCGGCGCGACTATGAGGGCGCGATCTCGACGCTCTGCGCCGGCTGCGGCCACGACTCGATCTCGGCCGCGATCATCCAGGCCTGCTACGAAATGGCGATCGAGCCGCACCGGGTGGCCAAGCTTTCCGGCATCGGCTGCTCGTCGAAGGCGCCGACCTACTTCCTCGGCAACAGCCACGGCTTCAACACCGTGCACGGCCGCATGCCGAGCGTGCTGACCGGCGCCAACCTCGCCAACCGCGACCTGATCTACGTCGGCGTCTCCGGCGACGGCGACAGCGCCTCGATCGGCCTCGGCCAGTTCGCGCATCTGATGCGGCGCGGCGTCAACATGACCTACATCGTCATGAACAACGGCGTGTATGGCCTGACCAAGGGCCAGTTCTCCGCGACGGCCGACAAGGGCTCCGTCGCGAAGAAGGGCGCGGTCAACAACGACAGCGGCATCGACCTCGCCTCGCTCGCGATCCTGATGGGCGCCACCTTCGTCGCCCGTTCGTTTTCCGGCGACAAGCACCAGCTGACGCCGCTGATCAAGGCGGCGATCAGCCATCCGGGCGCCGCGATCCTGGACGTCGTCTCGCCCTGCGTCGCCTTCAACAACCACAAGGGTTCGACCAAGAGCTACGACTTCGTCCGCGAGCACAACGAGGCGGTCAACCGGCTCGACGTCATCACGGGCAGCGAGCCGATCGTGCGCGAGTATGCGCCGGGCGAGGCGGTCGAGGTGCCCCAGGCGAACGGCGCGACCCTCCGGCTCCGCAAGATTTCGGCCGAATACGACGCCTCCGACAAGGCCGGCGCGCTCGCCTTTATCCAGCAGAAGGAGGCCGAGGGCGAGCTCGCGACCGGCCTGCTCTATCTGGAGCCGACGCCGCGGGACCTGCACGGCGCGCTGAACACCGTGAAGACGCCGCTCAACAAGCTCGCCGAGGCGGATCTCTGCCCGGGCTCGGACGTGCTCGACAAGATCAACGCGGGGCTGCGCTGATGCAGGATATCAAGGGCAAGATCGCCTGGGTGACCGGCGCCGGCACCGGCATCGGGCGCGCGGGCGCGCTCTCCCTCGCGGGCGCGGGCGCCGTCGTCGTCCTCTCCGGCCGCCGGATGCAGCAGCTCGAGGACGTCAAGGGGAAGATCGAGGCGGCCGGCGGCAAGGCGGAGATCGCCCAGCTCGACATCGCCGACCGGGCGGCGGTCGACGCCGTCGCGGGCGGCATCGTCGACCGGCACGGCCGCATCGACATCGTCGTCAATAGCGCCGGCCTCAACCGGCCGAAGCGGCGCTGGCGCGACCTCGCCGCGGACGACTGGAACACGATCATCGAGGTCAACCTGAACGGCGCCTTCAACGTGTCCCACGCCGCCGTCGGCATCATGCGGAAGCAGCGCGACGGCCTCATCATCAATGTCTCCTCGATGGCGAGCCAGCGGGTCGGCGGCGTCTCGGGCGTCGCCTACACGGCCTCGAAGACCGCGCTCAACGCCATGAACGAGAGCATCAATTTCGAGAACTGCCATCTCGGCATCCGCGCCTGCGCGCTCTGCCCCGGCGAGGTCGCGACCGAAATCCTCGACCTCCGGCCCGAACCGCCGAGCGCAGAGGACCGGGCGAAGATGGTGCAGGAAGACGACATGGGCGAGACGATCCTGTTCATCGCCCGCATGCCGCCGCATGTCTGCCTGAACGAAATCCACATCACCCCGACGTGGAATCGCGGCTATCTCGGTGCATCGGATCGACAGATTCCGCGCGACGACTGATCCCCGCCGCTTGACCATGATGGCGTCCGGCCGCCTCATTCCCTGAATTGATTTCGGGGGAGGGGCAGTCATGACGCATGGGGATCACGCCGACGGCGGGCCGATCGTATTCACCGCCTGCGGCATGTCCGATAACGGTGGAGGAAGCGGCGCTCATGCCGCGCCCCGGCGCCGTGAGGTCGCGGTCGCGGGCAAGCGGGTGCGGACGGTCGACATCCACGCGCACTGCGCCGTGCCGGCGGCGCTGGCGCTGATGGGGCTGAAGCTCGGCGGGCCGGGGCTGCGCGACGATCTCGACATGAAGGCCGCGCTCGGGCTTCGGACGGGAGTGATGGACGCCCAGGGCATCGACGTCGAGGCGCTCAGCATCAATCCGAACTGGTATGGCGTGACCGACCGGGACCAGGCGACCGAAATCATCCGCATCCAGAACGATGCGCTCGCCGAAGCGGTCGCGGCGACGCCCGACCGGTTCGTCGCCTTCGCGTCGGTCGCGCTGCAGTTCCCCGACCTCGCCGCCCAGCAGTTGGAGCATGGCGTCAAGCGCCTCGGCCTCAAGGGCGCGGCCATCGGCGGCAATGTCGCGGGCGACGAGATCGCAGACCCCAAGTTCGCGCCCTTCTGGGCGAAGGCGGAGGAACTGGGCGTCCTCGTCTTCATCCACCCGCAGGCGGATGGCGCGCCGGAACAGCTCGGCCAGCGTTTCCGGGGCAACGGCTATCTTTCGAACGTCATCGGCAATCCGCTGGAGACGACGATCGCCCTCTCGCACCTGATCTTCGAAGGCGTGCTCGACCGCTATCCGGGCCTCAAAATCTGCGCGGCGCATGCCGGCGGTTTCCTGCCCTCATATGCGGGCCGCTTCGACCATGGCTGCACGACCCGGCCAGACCTCTGCCAGGGCGGGACCTGGGGGCCGATCCAGAAGCGGCCGTCCGAATATCTGAAAGAGATCTATTACGACACCATGGTCTTCCGGCCGGAAGGCGTGCGCCATCTGGCGGCGGAGGTGGGCGTCAGCCAGCTCATGGTCGGCACCGACTATCCCTATCCCTGGACCGACAAGGCCATCGACCTGATCCTGGAGACGCCGGGGCTGACGGACGACGAGCGGGTCGCCATCCTGGGCGGCAATGCGGCGAAGCTCCTGGGGCTCTAACGAACCGGCGCGAACGGCTCGACAGTCACGTCGCCGTTTTCGATCGTCAGCAGGGAGGCTTCGGGGACGGCGGTCCACCACTCCTCGCTGCCGTCGAGCGGTTCGGAGAGCACGACGGCGGCGCCGCGTCCCGGCTGCATGGCGAGGCGGCCGTCATCG